>SMWS01000042.1 GCA_004356685.1 Deltaproteobacteria bacterium | reverse complement strand
GGGATACAGTGCGCTTTAATGGATGAAGTGGCTTTCTGGACAATGTTTGATAAATTAAAAAAGATAGGGCTTACAGCTAAGATTGAGATTGATTATCAGCGAAAAGTAGAGACATTAAAGGATATTGAAATAAGAGGTAAGATAAAAACGATTAAAGGTCGAAGAGTAGTTGTAAATGTTAAGATAATTGATGAGGATAAAAAAATTACTGTATCCGGCAAGGTAACCTATCTTATACCTAACAAGAAAAAACTCTATAGTTTAATAGGTGAAGAAAGATTTACAGAAAAATTCCAAAATTATATTCAGGACTAATATGATTAAACTATACGACCACCCACTCTCCGGAAACTGTTATAAAGTAAGACTGTTACTTAGTCATTTAGGAATTGAATATGACAGAGTAAAAATAGACATATTTAAGGGTGAACATAAGACTGATTTGTTTACAAAAACAAATCCTAATCAAAAAATACCTGTATTAGATGATGATGGGTTTGTTCTTTGGGAATCAAATGCGATACTTCTATATCTTGCAAATAAACACTCAGCTAATAAGTACCTTTCTCAAGACCCCAAAAAGTATGGTCTTATAATGCAGTGGCTTATTTTTGGCAAAACTTCAGTCGATCCTAATCTGGCGGTTGCTAGATATTACAAGAAGTTTTTAGGAGAAGGGCAATATAGAAAAGAAGACCTGCAAAAGCTGCAAGCTCAGGGCGGGCAGACGCTGTCTATTCTAAATAACCATCTAAGTAATAACGTATTTCTTGCGGGTGATTATTCAGTTGCCGATATGGCTTGTTTTCCCTATGTAATGCTCTCGTACGAGGGCGGGATGGACCTAAGTAAATATGAATTTGTAAATAATTGGATTAAAAAAGTCGAATCAGAAGATGGATTTGTTTTAATTGAACAATAATTAGGGGAAAAAAAATTGGAGCGGGAAACGGGATTCGAACCCGCGACCTTCTGCTTGGCAAGCAGACGCTCTAGCCAACTGAGCTATTCCCGCAGAGAGCTTTAAAGATAGCCAGACTGATTTGTCTTGTCAAGCTTAGATTTTTCACCATAATCTATATAAATTTAATATAATTGTCTCATAATTAACCATAGGAATACGTAATAAATGGACAATACAGATAGAAAATCTTATTTAAGAAAAGTAAAAAGGGTAGTCATAAAAATTGGCAGCAGTGTTCTTACAAACGAGCATGGCGAGATAAATGAGGGGATCTTCGACTTAATTGCTGCAGAAATATCTAAGATTAAAACCTCTGGCTTAGAGGTTGTTCTTGTATCTTCGGGAGCAATTGCCGCAGGAATGAAAAAACTGAATATCGATAAAAAACCTGATGATATTGTGATGAAGCAGGCTTTGGCAGCATGTGGTCAAAACACACTTATGGGCATATACGAAAATTCCTTTTCAAAAAATGGACAATTAACGGCACAGGTACTTCTTACCCATGCAGGTTTTTCTGATAGAAAAAGATTCATTACAGCAAGGAAAACGGTTTTTAAGCTTCTGAAAATGGGGATTATTCCGGTTATAAATGAAAACGATGCAGTTGCAAATGAAGAGATAATGGTCGGTGATAATGATAACCTCGCTGCTCTTGTCATAAGTCTGATAGAAGGTGATCTGCTTATTTTATTAACAAATATAGACGGACTTTTCAGCGGTGATCCAAATAAAAATAAGGACGCCCGGCTTCTTAGTTTAATAAAAGAAGTAAATGGTGATATAGAAAAATATGCAGGTAAGACTTATGGCAAAACCACAACCGGCGGAATGGTAACAAAAATTCAGGCTGTAAAAAGTGCAGCTGCTTTTGGCGTGCCTACAATAATTGCAAACGGGAAAATCCCGTCCAATATTTCTGGAATTTTTGATGGTCAAGATATCGGCACATTCTTTTTGCCGTCTTTAGAAAAGCTAACCGGCAGAAAACACTGGATTGCTTATGCACTTAAACCAATGGGGAAAATATCTATAGATGATGGAGCAAAAAAAGCCATTACAGACTCTGGGAAAAGCCTTTTGCCATCAGGAATAAAAAGTGTAGAAGGAGATTTTGATATAGGAGAATTAGTTTTGTGTGTTGACGGAGATGGGAATGAAGTCGCGAGGGGTTTAACTTCATACAGCGCTTCGGATATAAAAAAGTTAGCTGGTCAAAAAACTTCTAATATACAAAAAATTCTTGGATACAAGTACAGCGATGAAATTATTAACAGAGATGACTTAGTTGTTCTTTAAATTTTTCTTAGGTTGCATTTAGATATGAGATTTCGATCAATAATTTTTTTTTTATTAATCCTGTCGGCTATTGTTTTTACATCCGCGTTCTATTTGTTTAATTACTATACTCAAAAGTTTGTTTTTAATTCTGAGCTCAAAATAGTTGAGATTAAAAAGGGCGAAAGTGTTAAAGAAATTTCTAAAAAGCTGCAGGAAAACAAAGTCATATTAAACGACAAGTTGTTTATTCTCTACGTGGTATTTAACAAGCTGCAGAGCAGTCTGAAGGCAGGGGAATATGAGTTTTCCAAAAACATCACAATTAAAGAAGTAACCGATAAGCTTTTAAGAGGTGAGGTGAAGTTAAGAAAGGTTACGATTCCAGAAGGTTTAACTGTAAAGCAAATTGCCGGGATATTTGAAAAAAATAATTTATTTCCTGAAAGCCAGTTCCTGAGTGTGTTAGAGGATCAGAATTTTAAAAATGAGTTATTAGGAAATGAAGTTAATTCATTTGAAGGGTTTTTATTTCCAGAAACATACAACTATTGGAAAGACATCGAACCCGAAGAGTTTACAAGAATAATGGTTGGAATGTTTAAAAAAGTTTTCGGTGAATTAAAATCACAATACCCTATCGAAAACAAGCGCAGTGACTATGAAATTATAAAGCTTGCCTCGATTATAGAAAAAGAAACCGGATCGAAAAGCGAACTTGCACAAATCTCATCTGTATTTCACAATAGACTTAGGATTGGAATGAAGCTCGATAGTGATCCTACAATTATTTATGGCTTGGGAGATAGTTTCGATGGAAATATTAGGAAGAGAGACATGGAGCTTTTTACTGAATACAATACTTATATGATCCCAGGACTACCGCCTACTCCTATATCTAATCCTGGTAAGGCATCTTTGCATGCAGCTATAAACCCCAATGAGACTAAATTTCTATACTTTGTTTCCATGGGAAATGGAAGCCATTATTTTTCAAAAGATTATAACGAGCATAGAATGGCTGTATATAAATACCAGATAAAAAAATCCCGAGATTAATGTTTAGACCCACCAGACGCGAGAACAAATGCCTGAGCAAAAGGATCTACATGCGGTTTGTCGATGTTAGGTAAAGTAAATTTTTTGTCTTTTCTCTGAATTCTTATGAACCCGTCGTTTTTCCTAGAAGCAATAAACTGTGTTCCTTGAGTTTCGGTGGAAATCTTATCCAGAATGCTTGGAAAATTTTTCAATCCTATAAATATTGAATGAATGCAGACTCCTAGTTTTTTAGCCTTCTTTCTTTGTTCTATTACTTCGCAATCTCCTGAGGTTGGTATCCCGTCAGTTATGAATAATATATGTTTATTTCTAAGACCCCTTCCTTTAAATTCGGCCAACGCATCCTTAAATGCGTCTTCGTAGTTTGTATTTCCGGAGCAGTCAGTAGCAGTTGCACTTTCAAGCATCCAATTATAGTCCCTTGAAAAGAATTTATTATTTCTTAAGTGCTTAAAGGATTTATGGTTGAATTCGATATATCCAACCTTCATGTTTTTTGTTCTTGCCAGCTCTATTACTCCTTTTACTACCGAAGATGACCATTCACTATAAACTCCCATCATAGAAGTGCTCACATCTCTTAGAATAGCAATTTCTCCACCCATTACATCTTTTTCCCTTTTGTGAACTCTCGGTAAACTGGGCGATGTATATGAACACCAAAATACAGCTTCAAATGGATCTATATCCTCTAATTCATCAAAATGGGTCATTCTTTTCCATTTCCTTGGCTGTCCTCCGGGATGGGCGGCCTGTAAGGCAATACTTCTTTGAAAATTTCCCTCAAGAACTTTCATGATTGATTTGATATTATCCGCACTATTTATATTTCTTTTCCCGCCTGCCCAGTATTCATCTTCATCTCCTGGGTCACTTGATTTACTCGGATAAACTGCTTCTGGGGATAATTTATCACTATCTTCGTCTTGTCCACTCTCTACGGCTCTTCCATCAGGGACACTGGGGAATTTTTGATCTGGGGGGGGTAAACCTGGATCTTGCTCAATATTATCTTTGAGTTCTTTTAAAGCCTCGAAGAAAGTTTTTTGAGCTTCCCGAAGTTGCTCATCAGTTTCCTTTTCGGCCTCATCAGAAGATAATTCCTGATTTTCTTTTTCTTCGGCGCTTGCCTCATTTTCTATCTGAGACTCGAAATTATTATCGAAATTATCTAACTGCTCTTCTTGGGTTTTTTTTTTTGACTTATTACTTCTTCTATTATCTCGTCTATCTTGGCATAAACTTCTTCTGGAAGTCTGAAAGCAGTCATATATCTAAGAGCTTTAAGGTCTTCTGGAATACAACTTTTCCTGTCATGGAGCAGGGCGTAAGATCTGATTATCTTTAAAGATTTTACAAAGAAGGTTCTATCAGAAATAAGTGAATTAGTTTCATTTAAGCCATATTTTTCAATTAATGTAATTACAAAATTCTTTAATAGATCCTGTATCTCTTTTGGAATTTTAACTGAATTAAGTTTTTTATAATAAGTATCCAGCAATTCTCTGGTTACTCTTTTCGGAATTTCGTGCCTGTCTGGATTTTTAGAATATAACTTTATTACTTCTGAAGCCTGATCCCATTTTCTTCCATAGGAAAGCCCTTTAGCATTTATCTGTAAAATAAATCTATCCAGGTTTGCAGGGTCTAAAGGTTCATTATAATATTCATCGGCTGTTGGGTTACTGGTAGCTATGGCTGTTAAAAGAGGTATAGATTCTTTAAAGAATTTTCTCTCATTTAATATGCGTAAAAGTACATTTAGTGATTCACCGGGTGCTCTTGAAATATCGTCCAATAAGCATATTTCAGCTGTAAGAATTCCCCCTTTTACGATTTTTTGCTTTATTATTTCACCTTCATCGGTGGTTTCTTTAGATATTACTAAATCGCCAATCAGTTCTGATAACCTTGTATCTCTGTGCAACTGATAGAAGAAAAACTGCAGCTGAGCAGCACCGGAAATTATTTCAGAAAGCATTGTTTTAGCAGTTCCAGGGGGGCCCTCAATATAAACATGTTCTCTGGAAATTATGCCGAGAAGTAAAGACATTTTTACATCCTCATGTCCAATCACCAAGTTATCCATCTCTTCTTTTAAAGCTACATATGGATTAGTAGTACTCATTGTGTAGGAGTGCCTCCAGAAAATTAGTAATGTTAATTATAGATATTACATAAATAGGTATTTCTTATCAATAAAAATATAATTTAAATTCTCAAAATAAGATAAATGATAAAAATATTAATACATATTTTTAATTTAGTTTTGAGAAATCGGCTATTTCAAAAAATAAACTTTTTATTTCATTAAGTAATGATAGCCTATTTTTTTTAAGTTGTGGATTTTTATCCATTACCATCACGCTGTCGAAAAAATTGTCTATAGGAACTCTTAACGAAATGAGCTTAGTAAATAATTGCTCGTAATTTCCGTTTTCTAAATCTTTTTGAATTAAATCTTTGGTTTTGAAAAATTTATCGTGCAACTGGCGCTCTGCATTTTCTACTAAAAGTGATTTGTCTATATTGCCCGTATCACTGTTTTTTGTGATATTCACTACCCTCTTAAAAGCAGTTGTTACTGATTCGAAATCTTGTTTTTGTTTATAACTGGTAATTGTTTCGACGATCTTCAGAGAATCTAGAATGTTTTCAGAGTTAACCGACAAAGCCGCATCAATAACATCAAAATCAAAATCATATTCTTCAAGAAGCAAGTTTCTAAACCTTTCTCTAAAAAAACCTAAAACCTGATTTAGTAGGTTATTTTTTTTGTCATCTGGAAAATCCAGATCCGAATTTTTGGTCCAGTTATTTATTAATTCTCTAATATTTAGATCAATTTTATTATGAATAATAATCCTTATTATTCCAATTGCCTGTCTTCTCAGGGCATATGGGTCTGAACTTCCTGATGGAATAAGATTAGAGTAAAAACAGCTGCATATATTATCTATTTTTTCTATAATGCTCAGGAGGCTGCCAAGAAGAGAGCCTGGCAGTTCACCATCTCTTGTGGTGGGCATATAATGCTCTTCTATGGCCGTTGCCACTTCGTTTTTTTCACCAGAAATTAGAGCATAGTATTTGCCCATTGTTCCCTGAAGCTCGGCAAATTCAAAAACCATTTGAGTCACTAGATCAGCCTTGCACAGCGCCGCCGCCCGTATCAGATCATTTTCATTAATGTTATTAAAACATTTTGCAATATACTTAGATGTTTTTTCAAGCCTTGTTTTTTTATCAAAGTAGCTTCCAACTAGAGATAAATAGGTTACAGTTTTCAGTCTTTCAACATATTTTTCAATATGCTGCTTCGTGTCTTCTTGCAAGAAAAACCTGGCATCATTAAACCTAGCCCTTATTACTCTTTCATTTCCTTTAACTATAGTACTAGGGTTAGCTACTTTTATGCCCGAAATAAAAACAAAATAAGGCAGTAAGCTGTTTATCTTTTTAATGTCAGCAAGTGACCTAATATTTATTTGCTCACCTTTGTCTCTTTGTTTCTTGTAGACAGGAAAATATTTTTGGTGAGTCTTCATCACGCTTACAAGCACTTCTGGAGGGACTTCCAAATACTCCTGCTCAAACTCACCGGTAAGAGCAACCGGATACTCGACTATATTTGTTACAGTTTCTAAAAGCTGCTCATCTTCAATAATTGTACCGTTTAATTCCTCGGCTTTTATTTTAATTTCCTTTTCAATAATTGCCCGTCTTTGCTCCTGATTAAGCACAACATAAGATTTTTTAAGATTTGAAACGTAGCTTTCCCAACTATCAATTTTAAAGCTCTTAGGACTTAAAAATCTGTGGCCATATGATTTATTTGAGCTCATCACATTATAAATTTTAAACTTCAAAGGTTTATTATTAAATAAACATAGAATCCATCTGATTGGTCTTGCAAATGATATCTTGCTTGTTCTCCACCTCATCGATTTGGGGAAAGGGATTTTTAAAACTATATCCGGGATTATTTCTTTTAAGATTTGGTTGGACTTTCTGCCCCTAACTTTTTTTACAAATCCAAGGAACTGCCCCTTTTCATTTTCTATTATCTTAAGATTTTTAAATTCAGTGTTTTGCTTTTTAGCAAATCCCAAAGCAGCTTTCGTTGGATTCCCATCTTTATCAAAAGCTATACTCTTTGGTGGCCCCGTAAATTCCTCGGTGATATCATCCTGTTTTTCAGCAATACCCTCTACTCTGAGAACAAGTCGTCTGGGCGTGTAATAAACAGTAATATTATCAAATCTAATAAAAGAGTCTGATAAAACCTGGGTGGTTATTTCTTTTAGCTTTTTAGCAGAATTAGCTAAAAAACCTGCGGGTATTTCTTCAGTGCCAATTTCTAGTATTAGATCTGTGTCCATGGATTATTCTTCAGGAGAGGAAACCCCATTTTTTCTCTTTGTGCTAAATAAGATTCTGCGCATATTTTGGCTAAATTTCTCACTCTTCCAATATAATTTGCTCTTTCGGATACTCCAATTACCCCTCTTGCATCAAGCAGATTAAATGCGTGAGAACATTTTAAGCAGTAATCGTAAGCGGGCAGCGTCAGCCCATTTTTTATGGAGTCTTCACATTCTTTCTCAAATTTATTAAATTGTTCAATAAGCATTTCAAAATTAGAATACTCAAAATTATATTTTGAAAATTCAACCTCGTCCCTGTGATGAATTTCACCATAAGAAATTCCCTTAGACCACTCGATGTCATAAACATTTTCCACTTCCTGTATGTACATCGCAATCCTTTCTGTTCCATATGTGATCTCTACAGAGATTGGATCGAGGTCTATTCCTCCAGCCTGCTGAAAATAAGTAAATTGGGTAATTTCCATGCCATCTAGCCATACTTCCCATCCAAGTCCCCAGGCGCCCAGAGTTGGAGATTCCCAGTCATCTTCAACAAAACGTATATCGTGTTCGAGAGGATTTATGCCCAAATATTTCAGACTATCTAAATATAAATCCTGAATGTTATCTGGGGAGGGTTTCATTAATACCTGGAATTGATAATAGTGTTGCAAACGATTAGGATTATCGCCGTATCTCCCATCAGTAGGTCTTCTCGAAGGCTCCACATATGCTACCTGCCATGGTTCAGGGCCAAGGCATCTTAAAAAGGTGGCTGGGTGGAATGTGCCCGCTCCTTTTTCTATATCATAGGGCTGGCATAGAATACAGTTTTTTTTCGACCAATAATTTTGCAGTTCTAATAAAAGCTTTTGGAATGTCATATTATTAAAATTAATCTACAAATTCAGTTATTTTAGCTAAAGCCCGATCAGCAATATACCCTCTTTTTTCAGATTTAGTACATTTTATTTCTACATCAGGGTAAAGGCCAAAATTTATATTCATAGGCTGAAATTCTTTTAAGCTCTGATCGGTTATATATTTTAATAATGATCCAATTGATGTTTGTTTGCATGGAGTTTTTATTTCCCTGCCAACAACTAAATTTGCTGCATTAATACCGGCAACAAGACCCATAGCCGCTGATTCTACATATCCCTCAACACCGACTATCTGGCCAGCAAAGAAAACCCTTGGGTTATCTTTTAATTGTAGTGTTGATTTTAAAAGCCTTGGAGAATTAATAAAGGTATTTCTGTGCATACTGCCATATCTAAGAAATTCTGCGTTTTCTAAGCCGCTTATACTGGAAAACACCCTTTTTTGTTCGGAATATTTAAGCCTTGTTTGAAAGCCGACCATGTTGTACATCGATCCACTGGAGTTTTCTTTTCTCAACTGCACTACAGAATATGGTCTTTTTGATGTTTTGGGGTCTGTTAAGCCTTTTGATTTCATAGGACCAAATCTAAGAGACTCTCTGCCTCTTTTAGCTATAACTTCTACAGGCAAACAACTTTCAAAATATTTAACATCATCAAATTCTTTAACTTCTATGCTGTCTGCACGAACTAAATCATCAATCAATCTGTAATAATCTTCTTTTTCTACAGGGCAGTTTATATAATCGCCCAATTCATCCTGCCCTTTATCATATCTTGATGCTAGAAATACATCATTAAAATTAATACTTTCAGCTTCTATAATAGGTGAAATTGCATCATAAAAATATAAATAATCTGAGCATGTTATTTTACTTATTTCCTTTGAAAGGCTGTCAGAAGTTAGTGGCCCAGAAGCAATTATAATGGGATTGTTAATAGGTTCGGGTAATTTATCAAACTCTTTACGCTTTATAGTAATGTAAGGGTTTTGCTCTAATGTTTTTGTTAAGTGGTTTGAGAATTTGATTCTGTCTACAGCAAGAGCTTTACCGGCGGCAACGCTGTTTTTATCTGCCGATTCAATTATAAGTGACCCAAGCTTTCTCATCTCTTCTTTCAAGATGCCGCTTGCGTTCTCTAAGTAGTTAGATTTTAGGGAATTGCTGCAAACCAGTTCACCAAACATTTCTGTGCAGTGAGCAGGAGTTTGTTTTGTAGGCCTCATTTCATATAAATCAACATTGATTTTATTTCTTGCAAGCTGATACGAGGCTTCACAACCTGCAAGCCCCCCGCCAATTACTGTTACTTTATTATTCATATAATTTGTTATTAATGTCCCTAAGTTTCCAATTAAGGATAAATAAAATTAAAATAGTATTATCTGATTCTATGAATATTAAAATATTGTTTTAAATATTAGACTGTCTACAATGGGGATTAAATATTTATAATTTTCTTTAATAATTCAGTTTAACTCAACTTAACTCAACTACAATATGAGAATTAAGTATCTAATATGTGTCAATTGACTTTACGATAAAAATGTAGTATAAAGGATAGAGGGTAATAGGGGTAATTGTGATTAATTGTATGGAAGGAATTATCTTAAGGGAGGGATAAATACTTCGATTTAACGTAGGTTGGGCCTTAATTATTTAAACTTATCATAAATGGCATAATTTTTGCATTATATTTAATATATTTTGAGGTATATTTTTTAGATGAAACAACAGAAAGCAGGCGTCAAAATGGGCGATATACTGATCAAAGAAGATGTAATTAACCTTGATCAGTTAAAAAGCGCTATTCAGGAACAAAAACATTCAGGTAGAAAATTAGGGGAAACTTTACTCAACCTCGGATATATAGATGAAAACCAACTTGTGGCATACTTAAGTAAGCAGTACGCCGTTCCCGCAATAAATTTAGAACAATTCGAGGTTTCAGAAGAGGCGCTTAACCTGGTTCCAAGAGAATCGGCACTAAAACACAGACTAGTTCCAATTGACAGGTCTGGTTCGACTCTGGTAGTTGCTATGGCCGATCCATCCAACATTTTTGCAATCGATGATTTAAAATTTGCTACGGGACAAAACATTGAAGTAGTAGTTGCTTCGGAAAGATCGATAAAAACCGCTATAGAAAAACATTATGGTTCTCAACAAGAATGGCAAAAGAAAGTTGAAGCTGAAAAAAGTCAGGAAGAAGTAGGAAAACTGTTCGGAGATTTAGAGGACTTTGTTTTAGATATTGGAGGAGGAGGAGAAGAACAGCTTGATTTAAACGATTTAGCAAAAGCTTCGGAAGAAGCCCCTGTTGTAAGACTTGTAAATCACGTGCTTCTTGAATCAATAAGAAGGGGAGCAAGTGATATTCATATTGAGCCATATGAAAATGACTACAGAATTAGGCTTAGAATTGATGGAGTATTATATGATATTCTTAAACCTCCTTTACAGCTTAAAAACCCTGTTTCTTCCAGAATTAAGGTGATGGCTAATTTGGATATTGCTGAAAGAAGGCTGCCTCAGGACGGTCGTATCAAGATAAGGGTCGGCGAGGGAAAAACAATGGAATATCGTGTCTCTTGCATGCCGATCATAACTGGTGAAAAAGTGGTTCTGAGACTTTTAGACAAGGATTCCCTGAAATTAGATTTAACAGAGCTTGGTTTTAATGAAGATGAATTAAAATTATTCAGAGAATCAATTTATGAACCGTTTGGCATGGTTCTTATTACTGGTCCAACAGGAAGCGGTAAAACTACTACCCTTTACTCAGCAATGATGGAGCTCAACCGAGAAGATGTTAATATTTCAACGGCTGAAGATCCTGTAGAATATAGTTTATCTGGCATAAATCAGGTTCAGATTCACGAGTCTATTGGACTAACTTTCTCTACTTGTTTGCGAGCTTTTTTGAGACAAGATCCTGATATAATTTTGGTGGGTGAGATAAGAGATTATGAAACGGCAGAAATATCAATTAAAGCCGCTTTAACTGGTCACCTTGTTCTATCAACCCTGCACACAAATGATGCGCCTTCAACGATCACACGACTACTCAATATGGGTGTGGAGCCATTTTTGCTTACAGCTTCACTGAATGCAATACTGGCCCAGAGGCTTGTAAGGAAAATATGTCTGGATTGTAAAGAAGCAGTTGATGCATCTCCTCAGGTTCTTATCGATTTGGGTGTTCCGCCAAAAGAGGTTTCAGATTATGAAGTATACAGAGGTAGTGGCGAAGATTGTAAAATCTGTATGGGTACAGGCTATAAAGGAAGAATTGCTATATATGAGGCTTTAAAAATAACAGAGGAAGTTAAAGAATTCATACTAAGCGGGGCTTCAGCACTTGAACTGAAGAGAGAAGCAATAAGACAGGGCATGAAAACACTCAGACAAAGTGCTTTACTAAAACTCAAGCAAGGTATTACAACAATAGAAGAAGTAGTTAGAAATACTTCACAGGACAATTAATTTAGGAGGTTATTTTATGGCTACTCAACTTAGTCAGCTACTAAAAGTAATGGTTGACAACGGTGCCTCAGATTTGCATATTACCACCAATTCTCCTCCTGTGATAAGGGTTGACGGGCAGCTTGTTCCTATTAAACATCCACCACTTACACCCCCGGAGACAAAAGATCTTTGCTACAGTGTTTTGACTGATTTACAAAAGCATAAATTTGAAGAAAATTGGGAACTGGATTTCTCATTTGGTATGCAGCAATTGGGGCGGTTTAGAGGCAATGTATATATGCAGAGGGGTGTTGTCGCAGGAGCTTTTAGGCTTATTCCTTACAAAATTAGAGATTTAAACGAGTTAGGTCTCCCGCCTGTGATTTCTGATCTTATTAAAAAACCCAGGGGACTGATCCTGGTAACCGGACCTACTGGATCAGGAAAAACTACAACTCTTGCTGCAATGGTGGATCAGGTTAATCAGGATAGAAGAGAGCATATAGTTACTATTGAAGATCCTATAGAATATATGTTTACTCATAAAAACTGCCTTGTAAATCAAAGAGAAATTGGCAGTGATACCAAGAGCTTTCATAATGCGCTTAGGAGTGTGTTAAGAGAAGATCCCGATGTTATACTTATTGGAGAAATGAGAGACCTTGAAACTATCAAGATTGCTCTTACCCTTTCTGAAACCGGACATTTGACTTTTGCCACACTTCATACAAATACGGCTGTACAGACTGTTAACCGTGTTATTGATGTATTCCCACCACACGAGCAGCCTCAAGTAAGGACGCAACTGTCTTTTGTGTTAGAAGGGATTATATGTCAAACTTTAATTCCGCGCATTGGTGGTGGTCGAGTATTGGCAGTTGAGGTACTTGTTCCAAACCCTGCTATTAGAAATTTAATCAGAGAAGATAAAGTCCATCAGATTTATTCTCAACAGCAGATTGGGCAAGAGAAATGGAATATGCAGACTTTAAATCAATCTTTAGTTGATTTATATTTAAAAAAGCAGATAACTTATGAAGACACACTGATTAAAAGCCAAGAACCTGATGAGATTAAAAGAATATTAGCTGAAGGAGCTCCTGCAAACCAACAAAGAGCAGTGAGAAGATAAAGTTATAAGGAGTAATTTACTATGGCTGTTTATGTTTGGCAGGGAAAACTAAAAGGAAAAATAGAAAAAGGGGAAATGGAAGCACCGAGCAGGTCTGCTGTATTAGCTCGTCTAAGGGGTATGCAGATCAGACCGATACCCGAAAAGATAAAAGAGAAAAGCAGTTTTCTTGATTTCAATATTGCTTTTGGTGGTATTCCAACAAGAGATTTGGTTGTTTTTACAAGACAGTTATCGACTATGATTGATGCAGGGTTGCCCCTTGTAAGGTCTTTAGAAGTAATAAGAGAGCAGCAGCCTAATGCGGCATTTAAGGTTATCATAGGCAAAGTTAAAGAGGATGTAGAGGGGGGTTCATCTTTTGCTGATGCCTTGGAAAAACATCCTAAAGCCTTCGATTCATTATTCGCAAATCTAGCTAGAGCAGGGGAAGCTGCCGGTGTTTTAGATGTCGTTTTACAAAGACTTGCCTCTTATCTAGAAAAAATGGACGGAATTAAAAGAAGAATAAAGGGTGCGATGATATACCCCGCAGTTGTCATATCAGTTGCAGTTATTGTTCTGTCTGTAATCATGATTTTTGTTGTGCCTACTTTCGCCGAGTTATTTAAGGATCTTGGAACAACGCTTCCGTCTCTTACACTAGTTATTGTAAACATTAGTACTTGGCTTAAAAGTAATATTATTTATCTTTTGATTGCTATAGTATTAATGGTAATTGGTGTAACGTCTCTTTATAGCAAATCTTTGAAAGCACGGAGATTGATGGATGGTTTTTTACTAAAATTGTGGTTAATTGGTGATTTACTCTTAAAGACAGTAATTGCTAGATTTTGCCGCACACTTGCTACACTTACATCGGGTGGATTGCCAATTCTTGATGGGCTTGAAATAACAGCTAAGTCATCTGGTAACATTGTTGTTGAGGAAGCTATTATGGAAGTAAGGAAGAAAGTAAGCGAAGGACAGTTGCTTGCCGAGCCACTTGCAGCCAGACCCAAAATTTTCCCCCCAATGGTTGTTCAAATGATTTCTGTAGGTGAGCAGACAGGTAAACTTGATGATATGCTTGATAAAATTGCAGATTTTTACGAAGATGAAGTAGATGTAGCAGTCGCTGCATTATTGTCGGCTATGGAACCCGCGATGATATTCTTTTTAGGGTGTACAGTAGGTATTATAGTCGTAGCAATGTATCTGCCAATGTTTAAACTAGTTGCAACTATGGCTGGATAGTCTTATAATACTATCTAACTACCTTAACTTGCTTAATTACTTTTTTAATGTTTCTTAACTGGATAGATTCAACTAACAATAGAATAGTATTAATTAGATTAGTAATAACTACCTTACTTTTTGGTTCTTCTGCTGTTATTTATTACATGAATGGTAGAACAAGGGTTGCTCTATATCTAATATTTGTAATAGCAGTTGTCTACCTTTTAAGCCTAATATATCTAGTGCTTAAACCCTCTATTTTAAAACATAAAACATTTATAGATGCAATACAGATCTTTTTTGATATAGTTCTGTCTTCTATAGTAATAATAGTCACAGGCGGCATTGGTAGCCCTTTTATATTTCTTTTTGCTCTTATTGTAATATATACGAACATCATTTTTTCAAGCCGGATAGTTAGTTATGGATTATCATTTTTGCTTGCTATTGTTCTTTTGCTGATAGTTGTATCCAAGCCTAGAATTTTTCACTCTGATAAGTCATATGAGATAAGATTGCAGGCAAGTGCCCAAATAGATCAGCAGAGTTTAGTTAGTACCTATTTTAATTTAGCGGGGTTCTTACTGGCAGCTGTACTTAGTGGCTATCTCTCAGAAAAAGCCAGGCTAGTAAGACAAGAATTAGGCCAAAGTGAAAAGAGTTTAAATGTCTTAAAGAATCTTAACGAGAATATTCTAAAGAGTCTGGATAGTGGTGTGATAACTCTTGATCTAAAAGGCATTATTATTTCGGTTAACAGAATGAGTAAAGAGATTTTGAATTTAGATTCTGATGAAGAGCTACTAAATATTGATATTTATAAATTTTTCCCTGGCCTAAATTTGGAAAATCTAATATCAACAAAAAGAGAGCAAATATTGTATACAACTAAATCCGGCCATAAAATTACTCTAGGATTTTCCTCCTCTCTCCTGCATGGTGATGATGATGAGACGCAGGGGTATATTCTAATATTTCAGGATCTTACAGAAATCAAGATATTAGAGGATAAACTCAAAAATTCAGAGAAATTGGCAATCCTTGGTCAGCTAGCGTCGGGGCTTGCTCATGAATTACGAAATCCGCTTTCCGCTATTAGCGGCGCCATTGAGATACTTAGTAGTGAAGTAGAAAAAAGTTCTGATAATCAAAGATTAATAAATGTAGCTACCCAAGAAATGGAAAGAATGAATTTGATAGTTGAAGATTTTTCAATTTTGACAAATCCTATACAAAAAGCAGGTTTTCCAGTTGATATTTCGGTTATTCTTAATGAGACTATAGACACATTTTCAAAAACTATAAAGAGATCCGACATTGATGTAGAAAGAGATATTGAAAGCGAAATCTATGTAAGTTGCGACAGATATAGACTAAAACAATCTTTTTGGAATCTGTTTCTAAATTCGATGCAATCAATATCTGGAGATGGGTTAATAAAAGTCGAAGCTTTTTCTGAAAGGCAAAGTGTAATAATAAAGATATCAGACAGTGGTTGTGGTATAAGTCAGAAAAATATATCAAATATATTTGATCCTTTTTTCACTACCAAGAATTCTGGAACTGGGCTTGGGCTTGTAATTGTGCAAAAAGTTATAGAAAGTTATAATGGTAAGATAGACGTTGTGAGTGCTGTGGATGAGGGGACTACATTTATAATAACTATGGAAAAAGTATCGATAAATGCGATATAATTTATATTTTCGGGAGGCAGTAAATGGGGCGAGTTAGTGGGGGAAGAATAATTGTTGTAGATGATGAACCAGGAATGCGGGAGTTCCTGGAAATAATGCTTCAAAAAGATGGCTATAGTGTTGTTACTGCAGGTGATGGCAGGCAGGCAGAGGAGAAAATCAACTCGCAGATGTTTGACCTAGCTATTATTGATGTGCAGATGCCAACCATGGATGGCCTTGATCTACTGAAAAAAATCAATGAAAAAGCCCCGGATACTACTGTAATAATGATTACAGCGTTTGCCTCTCATGAATCTGCAGTTGAGGCGATGAAGCACGGTGCTTATGACTATATCACTAAACCCTTCAAAATTGATGAAATAAAGTTAGTTATAAAAAAAGCACTTGAAAAGAAAAGGTTAGTTACCGAAAATACAAGACTTAAACGTGAATTAGAAAATAAATTTGGATTTGGCAATATAATTGGCAGAAGCCCGGCCATTCTACAGGTTTTTGAATTAATTAAAAGGGTTGCAGAATTAAATGTAAACATACTAATAACAGGGGAAAGTGGTTCTGGTAAAGAACTTGTTGCAAGAGCAATTCATTATGCCGGAAACAGAAGCCAGGGATCCTTTGTACCTGTTAATTGCGGAGCAATTCCAGAAACATTAATTGAAAGTGAGTTTTTTGGTTATAAGAGAGGTTCATTTACAGGTGCTATAAGAGATAAAAAAGGGTTATTTGCAGAAGCTGATAAAGGAACTATATTCCTTGATGAAATAGCAGACCTGCCAATACATTTGCAGGTTAAGATTCTAAGAGTTATAGAAGAAAAAGAAATTAGACCACTTGGTACAGTGGAGACAACCTCTATTGACCTTAGAGTTATTGCCGCTACAAACAAAATTTTAGAAGATGAAATTTCGGGAGGGAGGTTTAGAGAAGATTTGTATTACAGATTAAATGTTATTAGAATACATTTGCCACCACTAAGAGATAGAAGAGAAGATATATCTCCGCTTGCTATTAGCTTTGTAAACAAATATTCAGATGAAATGGGGAAAGAAATAAGGGGTATTTCGCCAAAGGCTTTAGAAATTTTAGAAAATTATGATTATCCGGGAAACGTCAGGGAATTAGAAAATATAATTGCAAGATCTATAGCTTTAGAATCGACCAATATAATCAAACACGAAACTCTACCCCCGCTTGTAAGTGGCAAGGACTATGTTGAAATAGGAGATGACTTATCATCTGATACTAATCTTGATTCTTTACTTGATAAGATAGAAAAAAAGATGTTGCTGAAAACACTTGGATCGACCGGCGGTAATAAAACGGAGGCCGCAAAAAAATTGGGCATTACACTAAGATCTCTTAGGTACAGACTTGTTAAACACGATATTGGAGGGGAAGGTAATAATGAAAACAGTCTGGTTTTTGAAGAAAGTTCTAATAGTTGAACTTTCTGCCTTACATCTTGTATTTGCCAAAATTCCCAGGTGGTATTTTATCTAGCATTTCTGCAAGTTTTTCTTTATCTTCATCGATAGCCTGAATCTGTTTAGAACTTTGCAGGACACAGTCGTGTACAAAAATTTGAGAACGCGTTCTTATTGCAATTGCAATAGCATCGCTTGGTCTTGAATCAAAAATGTGTACATCATCCATTTTTTTTAAATGAATTGCTGCATAATAGGTGTTATCTTTCAAATCTGTAAGTTCTACTCTACTGACTGAATACTTAAGATCGTCTAATATGTTTTTTAATAAATCATGAGTTAATGGTCTTAGCCTTGGGATTTTTTCGAGTTCCATTGCAATAGAACTTGCTTCCATAAATCCTATCCAAATAGGTAGCATTTTATCTCCCTTTAAATTTTTTAATATTATTATAGGGGTGTTTGTGAACGGATCGATAGCAATACCACTAACTTTCATTTCATGTAACATAATATGCCGCCTCCTATTATATTATAGTGCCTAATAGTGAATTTTGAAAGCCATTATTTATTTTTACATTAACTAGCCTTCCAACAAGGTTGTTTTTTGCGGCAAAGTTTACAATCCTGTTTTGAGATGTTCTTCCCATCAAGTTTTCAGGATCGTTTTTGCTTATGCCCTCAACCAATACTTCTTCTATTTTGCCAGCCCTTTCTTCATTTTTCTTATATGTGATTTTTCTCTGAAATTCCTGCAGTATAGACAGTCTCTTACCTGCTATATCACTATCTATAAAATTTTCCATCACAGCTGCCGGTGTTCCGGGCCTGGGGGAATATTTAAATGAAAAGCACGTGTCAAACTCTACTTCTTCAATTAATTTTAATGTTTGCTCAAAGTCTTTTTCTGTTTCACCTGGAAAACCTACTATTATATCAGATGAAACAGCCATATCTGCGATTTCGTCTTTCAAACGGTTAACAACATCTAAATACCACTGACTGGTATAAGTCCTGTTCATTTTTGAAAGTATATTATTCGATCCCGACTGGACTGGAAGATGAATATGGCTGCAGACCTTGGGGTTTGTTTTCATAGCCTTGATTAATTTTTTTGTACAATCCCTGGGGTAAGATGTAGTAAACCTAATCCTTTCCAAAGATTCTAATTCACCTACTAAATTGAGTAAATCAGAAAATTTTAGTCCATTGCTTTTCCATGAGTTTACTGTTTGTCCAATTAGAGTGATTTCTTTTACTCCTTTTTGTATTAGATAGTTAGCTTCTAAAAGTATATCATCTGCTGGCCTGTTTATCTCTTTACCCCTTACAGTAGGTACTATGCAGTAGGTACAAGTCTTATTGCAACCCTGCTGAATTGATAAAAACGAGGTTACTTTACCTTTGTCATGATATGGCATTATTTCAAAGGGTTCCTCAACATCATAGGATGTTTCTACTATCCTTGTTTTTTCAATTTCTATATTATTTATGATCTCAGGAAGTTTGGGAATAGATCTTGGGCCGAGAACAAAGTCTAGATGAGGTGCATTACTTAGAAGCTTTTTACCATAGAGTTGCGCTACACACCCCGTCATGCCAACAATTAAATTAGGATTGTTTTTTTTAAGATTTTTGAATTTTCCGAGGCTGCTCAAGGCTTTTTGATCGGCCTTTGCTCTTATTGCACATGTATTTATAATGATTATGTCTGCTTTGCTGGGATCTTTGGTCTCCGGTATGCCAATGACGTTTTTGATTCTTTCGGAATCATAGTCATTCATCTGACAGCCATATGTTTCTATGTATAGATATTTTTCAGACATTTGAATATAGAACTTAACGATTGCTTGTATTTAGTCAAGATACATTGTTATAATATGAAATTTACTTATTCATAAATTTTAATTTATAATGATTACTGCTATGATTATCTTGCATAACATAATAATAAGAATATAAGATTTTTAAAATTAATTGTTTCATTGATATAGGGATCCCTTATAGGAAGTTTCTAAATAATAAGGTGATAGAACAATAATGTTATTAGCTATCGATATTGGAAATACAAATATTGTTGTTGGTTTGATTAATAATAAGAATATTCATAATTTCTGGAGAATTGGGACCGATAGAACTAGGACATTTGATGAATATGGGGTGTTGTTAAGAAACCTATTTGAATATAAGAAAGTAGATTTAACTAAACTTTGTGGCTCCGTTATTTCATGTGTTGTCCCCGCGTTACAGGAAACTTTGGTTCAATGTATTGAGAAGTATTTTGATATAAAACCTATGGTTGTAGGCCCTGGCATTAAATCTGGTATGCAGATACTATATAAAAATCCTCAGGAAGTAGGGGCAGATAGGATTGTTAATGCGATCGGGGCATATGAAGAATATAAAACCAGCCTTGTTATAGTAGATTTTGGTACTGCAACTACGTTTGATTGTGTTTCTAAAAAGGGCGAATATCTAGGAGGAGTAATAACCCCGGGAATCATTATATCTTCTGAGGCTTTGTTTGACTCTGCCTCTAAACTGCCAAAAGTAGAAATCAAAAAACCTGAAAATGTAATAGGAAAAACCACTGTGCAGAGCATTCAATCAGGACTCATTTATGGTTATGCGGGTCTTGTAGATGGGATAGTCGGCAGGATAAAGCTGGAATTGGGTAGCGGTACAAAAGTTTTAGCTACCGGTGGACTTGCTAATTTGATTTCAAAAGAGAGTGATACTATTGAACAAATCGATGAACATTTGGCTTTGAAGGGACTCTGGATTATTTATGAGCGAAACAGATAATTTCTATATAATAAATTATAAAAATAAATTAATTTTAATTTTTAATTCTGCAAAAATCGAAATAAAGAAGTGGTACCTACCCAACTGTAACTCATTTGATAACTTAAATAGACAAATAGCCATAGAAACTGATCTGTTTAGCACTGAACATTTAATTAATAAAATTCTAAATAATGAAATTAACGAAGATTTTGCTAAAAAAGATATTATAGATTCAGGTGATTTAATTATAGTGAAGCAATCCAGGTATAAAATTACATTTAAGCTTTTTGGGAAATCTATTAATAAAATGTTCGTAATGGTAGCTCCGAGTTGGGGCAGGTGGACTAAAAAAAATGTTTGGTTAATTGTTAGTTCCAAGGAATGTAATAGATAGTTAACGCCTTTTGTTTAGCAGTATTGGGCTAAAAAATGTAGATTTATTAATTACAAAACTTATATTTTATTCTGTATAGATGTTTGATTATATGAAAGAGATCAATGATATTAAGGTTTGAAGTTAAATGACTATTAGAGCTTTTTAAATTATTAGCATAATTTATGCATATAGATTTTAAATCCATAATTTTAGTTATAATCCAGCTAATCTGTATTGCTTTGATACTGCTAACAGGAAGATTAGTTCCACGTAGTTTCCCTTTGCAGATAGTTTTTGTTCTCGCACTTTCACTTGGTATATGGGCACTGTGGATAATCAATTTTAAAAATTTTCGACTCACACCAAATTTTCCAAAGGATTCGAGATTAGTTGCAAAAGGTCCTTATAAGATTATAAGGCACCCTATGTATTCATGCTTGCTACTTACCACATTAATGATAGTTTTAGACGACCTTTCTATTATAAGAATCGCTATTTGGATTATTTTATTTATCGATCTTTATATAAAGTTAGTTTATGAGGAAAAATTAATAATAGATAGAAACTCTGACTATTTGATTTATAAAAGAGGTACAAAACGGCTAATCCCATTTATACACTAAACTAATATAAAGTCTGGTTAATCTAATTTATTTAATTATTAATTATTAATTATTAATTTTTGGTTTTATATTTAATTTAAGTTTAATTTTCATTTAACACTTTCCCTTGCTATATGCTCTTTATTATTTTTATATATAATGCCTGACAAATGGCGCAGCAAAGAATGGGGGTATTGGACTTAAGTATTCACATTCAAACCTTGTGCTAAGGAATTTTTAATGAAAATAATGCTTGTTACCGACGCCTGGAAACCCCAGGTGAACGGGGTGGTTTATACACTGCAAAACGTTATCAGTAATATAACTGATCATGATATTTTTATTTTGCATCCAAAGATTGAGGGGGCAAAGACTTTATTTAATCTTTATTATAATATACCAATACTTAAAAACCCATTTGAAGTAGTAAGAAGATATTTAGATCAGCAAAAGCCTGATAGAGTTCATATAGCTACAGAAGGCAGTCTTGGAGTTGCTGCCAGATATTATTGTAAAAAATATAATATAAAATTCAATACATCATATCATACACAGCTTGCTGATTATGGCTGGGTTTTATATAAGGTTCCCAAAATTATTACAATGGCCTATATCAAATGGTTTCATTCCACAAGCAGCAGAGTTTTAGTTAGTACAAAGAGCATTGAAAAACAGCTTAAATTTAAAAATTCTGTAATATGGGGCAGAGGCGTAGATACATCAATCTTTAATAATAAAGATAAAAGTAACAGTGGGAATGAAAATGCGATAATATTTGTTGGAAGAGTAAGTAAAGATAAGAACCTGGATGATTTCTGTTCAATCAAAGGATACAATAAGATTCTTGTTGGTGATGGACCATATTTGAATACTTTGAAGAATAAATATTCCGATGTGATATACACAGGTTTTGTTGACCATAAAGAACTGCCTAAATGGTACGGCAAGGCTCGTGTCTTTGTATTTCCGAGTAAGCATGATACTTATGGGTTAGTAATCCTGGAGGCAATGGCTTGTGGTCTTCCAGTTGCTGCATATGATGTGCCTAGCCCTTGTGATGTAATAGAAAACGGAGTTACAGGTTATTTGGGTGATAGCTTAACTGAAAACATCGAGAAAATATTTGGGAAATATAATTACCTTTCTAAAAATGCTTTAGAATTTGCAAATTCTAAAAGCTGGAAATCAATATCCGATCAGTTTGTTTCCCACTTGTTGAATTAAATGACTATACAAATGGCAAAAAAACTCATCATCAAAGATTAAGATATAACAAAAATAATAACTAATGGATTAATTTAGTATAAGTTGCTAGTTTGTTAAATCCTTACTTGCTTGTTTTGTCGTATAGTTGTATTCAATTATTTTAGAATCTAATTTATTGTTATAGTCATAATTAGCAAATTATTAGTATTCAGTTAATTTTTCGATAAAAAAAATCTTTGGAGGGATAAATGATTAAACACATTGTTATGTGGAAACTAAAAGACTCTGCACGTGGAACCAGTAAAGATCAAAATGCGTTAGAGCTAAAATCCGTGCTCGAGGATTTAAAAAATAAAATTAGCGTAATTAAACAAATTGAAGTAGGAATTAATTTCAACAAATCTTCTGCGGCATACGATGTTGTCCTGTATTCGGAGTTTGATTCACTACAAGATTTGCAAGCGTATCAAAAACACCCTGACCATGTAAAAGTAGTAGATTTTGTTAACGAAATAAGAGATGACAGAGCGGTGGTTGATTACGAGATTTAAAATCTAAAGCCCTCAATCAATTATTTATGGTTTTTTCGTACAAATCATAATACTTCCGGGCAGAGACTTTCCAGGAATAATCTTCTTGCATAGCATTTTTTATAAGCTTTTTCCACTCATTTTTGTGTTCGTAAACTGTAATTGCTCTTATAAGTGTATCAAGAAGGTTAACCTTAGAAAACTGCTTAAAAGTAAACCCAGTGGGCTTATTATTATCATTATAATCTCTTACCGTATCAACCAAACCTCCCGTTGACCTGACTACAGGAATAGTTCCATACCTAAGTGCAATCATTTGTACTAAACCGCAGGGTTCAAAACGTGAAGGCATTAAAATCATATCGGCTCCGGAATAAACCTTTCTTGCTATGGTTTCATCCTGCCTGAGAATTAAGCATAAATTCCCCTGAAATTTCTTTTTTTGTTGTAATAATGATTTGTGGAATTTCGAATCACCAATTCCTAGTATAAAAAGCTGAAATCCAAGGTCTATTATTTGTGGGAGGGACTCTATAATTAGCTGTATCCCTCTTTGGTCTGTGAGTTTGGATATGACACCGATAATAGGTTTATCTTCACTTTGGTCTAAATTAAATTCTTCTTTGAGCTTTGTTTTGTTAAATTGTTTATTTTGTATGTTATCGATAAAGTAATTTTTATATATGTGCTTATCATTATTAGGATCCCAGAGTTTATAGTCTATCCCGTTTAAAATTCCGTACATTTTGTTTGAGTCTTGAGTTACCCTTCTCAAAATCCTATCAAGACCAAATCCAAAATCAGGATTAATTATTTCTTTCGAGTAGGTTTCACTAACTGTGGTTAGAAGATCTGAAAACAATATTCCCGCTTTTAAGAGATTTACTTTACCTTTTAATTCAATATTTTGATTTGTAAATAAATATTCAGGCAGACCAAATTGTTCTAAAATCTTTTTATCGAATTCGCCTTGGTAATAAAGATTATGAATAGTAAATATTATTTTGGATAATTTGAAAAATGGGTCGTCTTTTAGATGTTTTCGCCATTTTAGAAAAAGTGGGACAAAGGCAGTTTGCCAGTCATGGCAATGAATTATGTCGGGTTGAAAATTTAAAGATTTTGCAAGTTCAATAGCGCATAGTGAGAAGAATCCAAATCTAATGTCATCATCTCCCTCGTCGTATCCGTAAGCATTATAGATATAGTTTCTATCAAATAAATCTTTATTTTCAATTAAATAACATTCTAACCCGTTTATAGAAACTTCTTTCACCTTTGCATTCAACGGGAGCCAATCTATGCAGGTTGTTATATTTATTTTAATGGATTTTGGTTTTATATTTAGACTTTGTAAATTAGTTTTTACGTTTTTGTAAAAAGGCAGTACTATCTTTACATTACATCCCAAATTTTGTAGTTCTTTTGATAGTGATGCGGTGACTTCTCCAAGCCCTCCTATATTTGTAAGTGGATCAAGCTCTGAGGTTATAATTAGAATATTCATAGGTTTTGATAATACGTTAATAGAGGTTTAAGTATCTTGTATCAAATTTGTTTTACTTTTTCAATAAACTTTCGTGCATTTATTTCTATTATCTTTTTTTTGTCCATATTTACTGTGTTTGAAAACAGAGCGCTTGCCACTCCAATAAGTGAGGCTCCAGAAGATATATATTCGTTGCAATTCTCTAGATTGACCCCTCCTGTAACAAATATTTGCGCAAATGGCAGCGGTTCTTTGATGGCTTTTACATATTTAGGGCCACCAATAATATTTGCAGGGAATATTTTTACCATATTTGCTCCAAGTTTGTAAGCACTAACTATTTCATTTGACGTGGACGCGCCGGATATAACGATTTTATTGTTTTCTCTGCAAAAATTAATAATACCGGCGTCTGTATGTGGAGAGACTATAAAATCGGCTCCTGAATCCAAAGCCCTTCTAGCATCTTGAATGTTTAGAACAGTTCCGGCTCCAACTATAATTTTACAACTGTCCTTTAAATTCTTTATCACTTCACAACATTTAGGAAATGAAAAGGTAATTTCGATAACATTTATTCCTCCATCGATACAGGCCTCGGCTTTTGACATAGCTTCATAGGTGTTATCAGCCCGTATTACTGCAACAATTTTATGCTCTTTTAAATTAACCATTCTGAAGGCTTTATGTTAAAAAATATTTAACTTACTATAATTATTGGGAATTTTTGTTTAGCAGCAAAATAATATTATAAGTTTTACTCTTATTTAATATAAAAACAAATTACTGTATTGACAACAACATACAAAATATCTTAATATCGAGTTATGGTAGATCTTTCAATTTCTGATCTTATTAGTATTTCAAAGGAGCGAAATATAAATTTAGGCGCTGATCCTGAGAAAACTATAAGATCCTGTGTAAAACTGGGTCTTCTTCCTAAACCGAAAAGAAGGAAAGTTAAGGGTGTGAAGGGTAAATCAACAACACTTTACTTTCCCGACTATACGGTAGATAAACTTGCATATATAAAAGCGCTTAAATCAGAGGGTTTGGCACTTGAGGAAATTAGGGAGAGTTTTGCACATGAATTTGTTAGGGACGCTATAAACGGGTTACTGAAGGATGCTGATGAAGATAAGCTTAAGCATCTTGCTAATATAATCGGAAGTGATAATAAACAGCTGGAAGCAATTGTAGAAGCGCCTTTGGTCAATGTTATGGAGGTAATGTCTACTGAAGAAGTTAAAAGGATACTGTGCCTTTTTTTTGGGGTCGGTTTTTACTCGCTGTTGGAAGCCCAAAAAGCCCTAGAGGAGTTTAGGATTAACGATGCTAGAAAGGCAATTTCAAAATCAACTTTTTATAACTCTGTAGGTGTTTTGCGACTTGCAAGAACGGCAGGAGATACAAAATTAGAGGAAACTGCCTCAGAGGTTTATGACAGTGTTGTGATGAAACCTATAAGTAAAGCTACAGAGATGATTAGGATTCAATTTCTGGATTCACTGATGAAATATCTCGAAAATAAAAAGAAAAAAGAAAAAGTTAAAAAGTGATCAAATACTCTTATTAATAAAATTATAGAGGCTTTTGAAATTAAACAATATTTCACTTCCTATTTCAGCTTCATCTATGTTTATCTTGAGCTCCTTTTCGATTTCTAAGATCAATTCTAAATTGGCAACAGAATCCAGCCCTACGCCATATTCAATAAATGGCTTACTTTCATCAAATTGAGCGGTTTTAATTTCCAGCTGAAATTTGTTAATTATTATTTCTTTAATCTTTAGTTTTAACTCTTCACTCATAATTAACCTAGTTTATTTCTAAGGATTTTTCCAGTAGGACTTTTAGGTATGTTTTCTACAAACTCTATTATATTAGGAATTTTATAATCTGCTATTTTATTTTTTAGATATACGATTATTTCACCTTTCTCAGTCTTTTCATTGCAAACTATAAAAGCTTTTATTGATTCATGACTGCTTTGATGCGATATTCCTATAACTGCGGCTTCTTTAACTTTTGGATGAGATGACAATATATTCTCGACTTCTGTGGGATCAACTTTGTTGCCACTTATATTGATAATCAGTTTTTTTCTGCCGTTTATATATATTAAACCGTTTTTATCTACATAGCCCAAGTCTCCTGTGTAATAAAATCCGTTTTTAAAAACTTCTTTAGTCTCTTCGGGCAAATTGTCATATCCGGTTGTCATTGTTTCACTTTTTACAATTATCTCTCCTTGTTCATTAGTATTAGCATCTTTGCCATCTTCTTTAATGATCTTTACTGTCACTCCTTTGACCGGCTTACCCACAGAGCCAAGTGTGCTAGTAATATCTTTTTCCAAATTAATAGAAATAACCCCGGTTTCTGATGAACCGTATAATTGTCTAGGGTGAATTCCAAACTTTTCAGAAAATTTATCAAATACCTCTTTTGAAAGAGGAGCGCCGGCAGATATTAATAGTTTTAAACTTTTAAACGATTTCGGATCAATGTTAGACTGCGCTAAAACATCTAATATAAATGGCACGCATGGATAAATTGTTATTTTTTCCTTTTCAATTATTTGAGTTACTTTCTTTCTGTTAAAATCTCCCTGCAGGTAACATGTCATTGCAGACTTAATTGCCGCTATGAAATTGCCAAGCGCATAGGTATGAGATATTGGCAGGGTAAACAGAATTTTTTCTGATTTATCCAGGCCCACGGTTTCGCTGTGATTATTAGCTAGTGAAATTAGGTTTTTATGTGTTCTTGTTACTCTTTTGGGAATTCCCGTAGAACCTGTTGAATATAAATATATTGCTTTATCATTCTCATTTATAGAATTAATATTTAATTTGTCTCCTAAATATTTATGATTAAAAATATCCAGGTCTACTTCTTCACCTTTTAAAGAAATTATCTTTTTTTCTAATTTATTATTAGTTTCTAATAAAATAGTTCTTAAAGTATCACTGGTTATTATTAATTTGGGGTTAGAGTCATTTATATAGTACTGAATTTCATTTTTCTTGAATTTAGGGTTGATTGGTACAGCTATAGCGCCAATATTTAAGCAGGAGAAAAAACTTAGCGCAAATTCAATAGAATTTGGAAGAAAAATCGCAATTCGGTCGGCTTTTCTTATTTTTTTGCTAGCTAAATATGATGATAGATTATTGCAAAGAACAAACAAATCTTTATAGCTGATGCTTTGTAAATCATCTACTAGCGCTGGTTTTTCCAGTTTTTGATTTTTCTCTATTATCTCATAAAAATTATTCATTCTTAATATTACGGATATAACCCTGTATTTTGTAAGCCATCGGACTCTTCTAGATTAAATATTATATTCATATTTTGCACAGCTTGTCCCGAAGCTCCTTTGCCTAAATTATCTAAGGCAGTTACACAAACAATATGTCTGTTTTGAATGTTTACTCCAATATCGCAGTAATTTGTAAATCGCACATTTTTAGTAGATATGTTTTTTTCATCATCAATTAATCTGATGAAATTTTCATTTTTATAAAAATTCTTATATTTTGCTAATAATTCACTTTTCGATATGGAGTTTTTCAGCTTTGCTGTAATCGTTGTTAGTATTCCCCTGTCTATATTTATATTATATGTTGAGAAAACTAATTTTGATTTAGCTTTGTATAGAATACTGAGTTGTTCTTCAATTTCTGGTTTTTGATTGTGATTTGAGATTGAATTTATAGAAATTGTATCGTTAGCTTCAGAAAATTGCCTTTCACTAACTGGGGCTCTCCCGCCTCCTGAAAGTCCTGCTTTGGCATCAATATTGATAAATTTTGCATCTATTAGATTATTTTTAATCAAAGGTGCTAAACCTAAAATTGCAGCAGTCGCATAACATCCGGGATTTGATATCAATTCTGATTTTTTTATCTTCTTCCTGAATAATTCAGGCAGGCCGTATGCTGATTTTTTATTTAATTCAGGGTTTATATGATTTAACTTATAAAGCTTGTTGTATAGGCTTAAATTTGTAAACCTAAAATCGGCACTGAAATCTATAAACTTCGTGCCTTTATCCAAAAATAATTTAGCAAAATGCATAGAGCTTCCATGCGGTAAGCAAGAAAAAACTACGTCCACATTTTTAAATTTGTTTATTTCTCTTATAGATTTACATTCAAGATCAATGAAATTTCTTAATGTCGGGAAAACTTCAGAAATTTTCTTATTTGCAAATTTCTCTGATGTTAGCCATTTAATTTCTGCATGGGGATGACCTACTAATAATCTCAGCAGTTCAGCCCCTGTATATCCTGTTGCTCCCAAGATTCCGATTTTAATTTTCATGATTTGTTATTTTACTAGAAACATTCAAGAAATAATATAAAAGCTAATTTGAATCTTTTATAATCGATCATTATCTAAAAGTATATATAAGAGATAAAGATGAATGGTTTATTAATTTCCATCCTCCCCTATAAAGCCCGGAGTATGTGCTTCGGGCTTTCTAATTTAGATTGTATCTTATAACTCTGAGAAAATTGTCATGCGAGATTTTTTTAACAAGATCATCAGAGTAACCTTTTTTAGATAGATATTCAGGGATTTTCTGTAAATTAGCGATTGTCCTTATTTCTTTTGGAAAGTCTTTTATCTCAGCGCCATCCAGATCGCTCCCTATTCCTACGTGGTCTTCACCGCAAAGATTAAGCATATAATCAATATGTTTATAAATATCTTCTAAAGTTGGCCGGTCGTCAGTAGTTTTAAGAAAATTGTTATAAAGAACTATACCTATTACGCCGCCACGCTTTGAGATTTCTTTTAACTGTTCGTCGTACAGGTTTCTTGGATGATCTGTTAATTTCCTTACATTTGAATGAGTTGCCAGTGGGGTATGATTATAAGATTCTAGACTTTGCCAAAAACATTTTTCATTTAAGTGTGAAAGGTCCAGAGTTATATTTAATTCATTCATAATTTGAATTATTTCCTTTCCTTTTTCGGATAAACCATCTTTGGTTGCCGGGCCCGAAGCATATTCATTTTTGTTATTCCAGGCCAGCCCCAGCACTCTTAAACCTTTATTGTAATATTTATACAAATCATCTGGCTGTTCAATTGGGTCTGCGCCTTCCATCAAAGTGATAAAACCAATCTTGTTATCATTAATTGCGGTATCCAGGTCTTTTTTGTCTTCAATTTTCATAATTTCAGAGCCAAACTCTGTATAAATGTCCTCATAAACCTGAAATTGTAGATTAGCGTTCTCAACTGTTTTTTCAGGTCTTAATTTAGGATGAACAAATATTGTATTTAATATGAATTTTATATTACCCTTTTTTAGTCCGGGAAGGGTTATCATGCAGGGAATTTCTGGCGCAACAAAGTCTCGCCTAAAATAACTCAGGTGAAAAGCAATATCCTGGTGGCCATCAAATATCGGAAATTTTCTTCTCATTTCAGCAGTAAAACCCCATGCTGGTATAAGTAACAACAGAACCTGTGTCTTGTTCTAAGGCTTGTCCATAATCAAGCATTTCACCTTTTTTAGCGTTTATTACCGATAGTAAGGCGTAAATAGGAGAAAGACCGCAAATCTTTCTTTTATCTTTTTCTTCTTCAACAGACCTGTAAAAAGCCTCCTGTTCTAATTTTTCAATATGTTTAATGCTTAAGTAATCTCTGTTCTTTATCCATTTTAAGGTGCTCTGGTCTACAGTTTCTTCATCTCCAAATTTATTTCCCATATGAGCCAAATCGGCACCGGCTATTACTATGGTTTTGTTTCCCAACCGGGTTACTATTTCTTTTATGCTATTTAAGAATGTGGCTGTTTTATTGTCTTCACTGGGTGAGGTTCCTTTTTCTATGAATTTATAGAATGAATTGCATAGAATTGGTAGAATTTTAAACTCTTTTTTGTTATTAAAAAGATACTGCAGAAACACAACCTGGAATTCTATTGAATGTTCTGATTTATGATATATCTCTCCCTCATATAAATCCCAATTACAATCATTTTCAATGCTATTTATTAAATCTAAATCTATCTGTGCCTCACCAAAGGGAGTGGTAAAGTTTTTCCTAGTTAGAATGAAAGGGTTTTCAACAGATGCGTAGTGGGAGGTGCCAAATATGATAAAAGTGTCGCAGTCCTTATTGTCTTTAAGCTCTTTATATGCCTTTGCATAGGATTTGCCTCCTCTACTAAAGTCAATATGGGGCGAAATGATAGCAACGGTATCTTTAGCATTTCCTGTTTGATCTGGAGTCTGTTCAAGATAGCCATCAATCCATGAAGTTAGTTCGTCAATTTCATTTGGATAGGAAAGCCCTGCATGGCAGGATTCTCTAATATTTGAATTCTTAAAGTCCTCTTCTAGTTTCTTCTTATGATTTCTATATTTATCACTGTCTAGCAGAAGAGCATTATCCAGTTGTTTTACAATCTCTGTTATTTGATTTTTTTCTATAAGCTCTCCATACTGTTTTTTCATGCTCGTCTGTATGTCTACTACAGAATTTTTGCCGGTAAAATGCGCGATTATATAAAGAGTCTGACGCGGCACAAGCAGCATATTGCCGTTTGTGTTTTGAGGGTCTCTGATGCAGATGTATTTACCTCCATCGTGCTCAACAGGGAATGTATCTACAAACCTTAACTTTGGATATTCCATTTGAATATAAAATTGATGTTAAATAAAATCGGTTTTATATGTTAATAATTACTTCTAAATTGTTGAAAATACAAACATAACAAATATCAATTGGTAATGGAAGATATAAATATTAAAGAAATAGTTAAAATCGTAAAAAAAGAGTATAAAAGATTTAAAACTCCTTTTGTAACCGTTGATGCCGAAAGAAAAAGAGAGCCTTTCCGCGTGCTGATTTCTACGATTATTAGCCTTCGGACAAAAGACAGCACAACAGCAGATGCTTCTAACAGGCTCTTCAAGCTTGCATCTAATCCGGGAGATATGCTTAAGTTAAAAATCCCTCAAATTGAAAAAGTGCTGTACCCGGCTGGATTTTACAGGGTTAAGGCAAAAACGATAAAGAATATATCTAAGGAACTGGTTGAAAATTATGATTCAAAGGTTCCTGACGATCTGGATGAGCTGTTGAAATTAAAAGGAGTAGGGCGCAAAACTGCTAACCTGGTTATTACACTTGGCTATAACAAACCCGGAATATGCGTTGATACTCATGTGCACAGAATTTTTAACCGTTTTGGATACATAAAAACAAAAGCTCCTGATGACAGTGAGATGGAACTAAGAAAAAAACTTCCAAAAAGGTACTGGATAGATATTAATTCACTGCTTGTAGCTTATGGTCAAAATATTTGTAAACCAATCGGCCCAAAATGTGATATATGTAAAATTGAAGATATGTGTATGAAGGTTGGGGTGAAACAATAGCTATATCTGTGATATAATTAATGTATGAAGGTAAATAGAGATATAGTAACTCTTAAAAAACTGAGTGATAAGGATGATGGTTTTGTGGATGCTTCTCCTCAGGAGAGGATATCTATGGTGTGGGAACTGACAAAAGAAGCCTGGTATTTCAAAGAAAGAAAAAATGTTGAACAAAGACTACAAAGAGATGTTGCAAAGCTTATTAAGAAATGAGGTAAGATTCCTTATTGTAGGCGCATATGCTATGGCAGCATACGGCTACCCAAGAGCAACAGGTGATTTTGATATATGGATTGGTAATACTGAAGAAAACTCTGATAAATTATACAAAGCTTTGTCTGACTTTGGAGCTCCACTTGATAATATAACCCCGAAAACCTTTTCTCAGAAAAATATTGTATTTCAGATAGGAGTTGCTCCAAGTAGGATTGATATTCTAACAGATATTGATGGTATTAATTTTACCGATGCATATGAAAGCAAACAAGATATAAAACTAGATGGATTAATACTTCCTTTTATTTCAAAGAGTAATTTAATAAAGAATAAAAAATCTACTGGTCGTGACAGAGATATTATTGATGCACAAGTTCTTGAAGAAATAGAATAAGTTCTCCATGTTAGATTAGTTATAATAAGAATTCTTTTCTATTAATTAGTATTATTTATTATAAAGAAGATAGCTGATATAAATCTTCCAATAAAATACAAGATTGATACTAATTCACTTCTTGTAGCCTATGGTCAGAATATTTGTAAACCAATCGGACCAAAATGTGATATATGTAAGATTGAAGATTTGTGTATGAAGGTTGGGGTGAAATAATAATTATATATAACCAATTATTCTAAATAAATGTTAAATCAGAAATCCAT
>SMWS01000041.1 GCA_004356685.1 Deltaproteobacteria bacterium | reverse complement strand
CTGTCTTTTAGATATTCATAAACGTCTTTTGCCTCAAACTGGGAGGAGAATAACGCAAATATTGCCGTTCCGCTGCCAGTCATGGATACACTTTCGCATCCAAACTGTTTTAATAGATTTGTTAGCTCAGAAATCTTTTTGTTTAAAGAAATTGCGGGTTTTTCTAAATCGTTTTTAAGAAAAAATTCACCATTTTGATATTTTTCTATGGTTTCATTGATATCTAAACTGGTATTGTCCTTTATACTCATATCATCCCATCTGGTGTAAACATCCTTAGTCGATAGTCCAAAAGAAGGTTTAACTATTAAAAAGTGAAGCAGGGGGAATGAATTTAACACCGTTATTTCTTCTCCAATCCCTTCCACAACAGATGTGCGGCAATTAATAAAAAAAGGCACATCCGCGCCAATTTGAGCGGCTAGATTTATAAGCTCATCTGTGTTTAATGATTTAAATATTCTATTAAGTCCAATTAGAGCTGCTGCAGCGTTACTGCTTCCACCTCCAAGACCAGCCTGCAGGGGAATTTTTTTGCTAAGTTTAAATTTTAATTTTGCAGCGATGCCAGTTTTGTTTAAATAACACTCTGCCGAATTATAAATTAAATTTTTGGTGTTCTGCGGTGATTTTATGCCCTCAAGCTCAAGTTCTATGCCTTGTCCCTTTTCTGTTTGCAGGCTTATTTCATCAAACAGATCAATTGGCTGCATTATCGATCTAAGTAAATGATAGCCATCCGATCTTTTGCCTAAAATTTCTAAGGTCAGATTTATTTTAGCAGGGCAGAGTAAAGTTATAGAATCCATGGCATTAGTTTATATAAATTGTGAGGGGGGCAATAAAATTACAGAGTACATCTTTATTGTTTTTAGGTTTCCTTTTAATGTTATATTTTATAATGTTTAATGAAGGGCTATTATAACTCAGGATTTGATGCAGTGCATTTGCGCAAATTTATTTTGTTATTATTACAAATAAATACTTGATTTTTAATTTTAAGTGGGAAAACTAATAACATACTATTTAAGTATTAGGTAATTTTGTTTAGTCTGTAATTTAAGTTATAAAAAAGGGAAGTAAGGAACGTGGAACATTCATTTCTTTCTGATTAGACAAGATCGGAAGTATATGAATAGATTGGAGGTTGATGAAAAAGAGGGGGGCCTTGGTATATAAAAGAAATATATCTTAAGTGTATATTTCTATCTAAAACAACACATTATTTAAAACCACTTTTAAATAATATTTGTAAAATCTCTTAAGTAAATATTGTAGCGATCCATATTAATTAACAATAACTTTTCAGCACAGTTTTATTTAAATAAGCTTCACTGTATGCGGAGGAATGAAATAAGAGTTTATGAACACTAAAAGACAACAAAAAATAGCAAATTATTTTCTATATTCACTTAAGTTTACATTGCCAGTTCTTTTTGGCGTATTAATTTTAGGCTTTATTTTTACAAAATCAGTAACGTCTCCTTTAAATTATAAACGACCCAACAACCTTCTTGGAAATCTGGCCGGCAATCTTAATTTGACCGGACTCGATGATAGCTCATACGATGTCAGCTATAAATATCATGTGCCGAGTTCCGAGATTTTAAGGTATCTCCGTAAGTATTCTTCTAACCTCGACATCGAAGAAGCAAAACTGCTTGCAGATCTCATAAGAAAAGAGTGCAAAAGATATAATCTTAACCCTTTCCTGGTGTTGGCAATCATAAAGGTTGAAAGCAGCTTTAATCCGATGGCAGTTTCTTCAAAAGGTGCGGTAGGACTCATGCAGATGATGCCGGAAACCGCAATGTATCTGGCTCCGAAAAAAGGTATAATCATAGATGATCAAAGTATAATAGCAGACCCGCTTGTAAATGTTGAGCTGGGAATATATTATTTTTATAAACTTCTAATAAGATATAACAAACTGGAAAGCGCTTTATTTGCATACAATTACGGCCCGGCAAGATTTGAAACTATCACAAGCAGAAAAGACGGTGATATTAAAGTTCCAAAATATGTAACTAAGGTAATTCAGTTTAAGAACTATCTTGAAAGAAAGAGTTTGATTGCAAAGCAAAGTTAGAAAGAATATTTTGCAGCTACTTATTACAAAACAAGTCTTAAGGGTATTCCGTTTTTTTAACTGCTCTCTTTGTTACATAAATAACCCCTCATGAAATAATTGAAATCTTTTGGTTTATTGATAAAATAAGCTACTCTGCATTATCTCTCAATTTTTTTTTGATAAATATGACTCAGATATTTGAAGGCTTAAAGTTGATGGTTGTAGGTATGAGCATAGTCTATGTCTTCTTAGTTTTATTAATGGTATCGATAATTATTTCATCAAAGATTTTTAAGGTTTCCGAGCAATCCCCTGTTTCAGTGGGTCCGGGTACAAGAAAAGATGACTCAAGTGAACTTATTACGGTAATATCATCTGCTATTACAGCATATAGAGCAAAAAAACTAAAATAAGAGTCGTGCGAGTTTAAATTGAAAAAAATACTATTTCAGGACACCTCCTTTAGAGACGGTTTTCAGTCTGTTTTTGGAGCAAGAGTACTGAGTGAAGATTTTATGCCAGCGGTGGAGGCTGCCGCAAGCGCTGGAATTACACATTTTGAAGCAGGCGGGGGAGCGAGGTTTCAAAGCCTCTTTATGTACTGCGGTGAGTCGGCATTTTCTATGATGGATAAATTTCGGCAGGCTGCAGGCCCTGATGCTACCCTGCAAACCCTTGCAAGGGGTATAAATGTTGTAGCACTTTCATCTCAGCCAAGAGATATGATAGATCTCCATGCAAAAATGTTTAAGAAGCATGGAATGACGCACATAAGAAATTTTGATGCACTTAATGACGTAAGAAATCTCGAATACTCGGCGCAGTGCATCAAAAATGCGGGTTTGCACCATCAGGTTGTTGTCACAATGATGGAACTGCCTCCGGGCTGCAGAGGGGCGCATGATGCAGAGTTTTATACTGCCACTCTGAAAAAGATACTTGATTCTGGCCTCCCATTTGATTCTGTTTGTTTTAAGGATGCTTCGGGCACTTCAAATCCAAAAAAGGTTTTTGACACAGTGAAATCAGCCAGACAACTTGTTGGACAAGATGTTGTTTTATGGGTTCATACCCATGAGACGGCGGCTCTGGGAGTAGCTCAATATACAGCGGCAATTGAAGCTGGATGTGACGGAATATGTGTTGCCAGGGCTCCGGTTTCGGGCGGCACATCACAGCCCGATATGATCTCTATGTGGCATGCTCTCAAAGGAACCGAATACAGCCTGGATATAGACGTAAATAAAATACTGGATGCCAATGCCGTTTTTAAAGAATGTTTAGAAGATTATTATTTTCCGCCTGAAGCTATGAGGGTCTCTTCAGAGGTATTGCTTTCTCCCATGCCCGGTGGTGCGCTTACTGCAAATACGATGATGATGAGAGATACGGGAACCCTCCATTTATATCCCCGAGTAATTGAAGCGATGTCTGAATGTGTGGCAAAGGGTGGTTACGGCACTTCTGTAACCCCTGTTTCTCAGTTCTATTTCCAGCAGGCTTATGCAAATGTAGTCCATGGGCCCTGGAAAAAGATCACCAACGGTTATGGAAACATGGTGCTTGGTTATTTTGGAAGAACACCTGTAGAGCCCGATCCACAGATAGTTAAAATTGCAGAAGAGCAAATGGGAAAGCCACAATTTAAAGGCGACCCATTAGATATACTTGATCCTGGAATTCCTAAAGCAAAAGAAATACTGGAAAAAGAAGGTCTTAGTGTAAATGATGAAAATTTGTTTATTATAGGTGCTCTCCAGACCCCTGGCGGCAATAAGGGGCTGGATTTTTTAAAAGGGAATTACTCAATCAATGTAAGAAAATTATCTGAGGAACTAAAAAATAAACAAACTCAACAAAAGCAGCAAACATCCGGGCCCCCCGGCGGTCTTGAAGAGTTTGTGGTAACGGTTAATGGTAAGGATTATGACGTTAGAGTAAGGGAAGGCAGCAGTGAAGTACAATCTGTTAGAGAAGTTCCAGAGGCCCCCAATCTTGTTTCCAATACTGCTGGAAATATAATTGAAGTAACAGCAAACCTTCCAGGCAATGTATATAAAATCGCTGTTAGCAAGGGAGATCAGGTAGACGAAAATGACACGCTTGTGGTACTTGAAGCCATGAAGATGGAAACTCCGCTTGTTTCACCATCGCCGGGAAAAGTAAGTTCGATAGACGTTAAACTCGGTGATGTCGTTGAAGCGGGTCAGCTTATACTTACTATTGAAATATAATGAGCTTAGAATTTACTCGTATTTTCATACTATTTTTATTAATATTGCCGGCTTTTTGTGCTCCAGACAGCAGTTTTGCAGAATCTGGCTTTGTAGATAAAAAATCAGAAATAGAGTCCCTATCCAAAGCAGAGCAGAAAATACCTCCGGTAAAACAGTTATTTAAAAATATTGCAAAGTCTACGGGTATAGCGGGTTTTATAAGAGGAAACCAAAACGGCTGGACAGGCGGATACGGCAGGCTGCTGATGATTCTTATTGGATTTTTGCTGCTTTATTTGGGTATCGCCAAGGGTTTTGAGCCCCTTCTTTTGGTTACAATATCGTTTGGATGCATCTTATCAAACATCCCGCAGGCAGGCATCAATGAACCTGGAGGAATAATTTACTATATATATGAAATCGGAATAAAAACCGGGGCATTTCCTTTAATAATTTTTATGGGAGTTGGGGCGCTTACTGATTTTGGACCACTGCTTGCAAATCCCAAGACCATTTTACTTGGTGGTGCCGCTCAGTTTGGGATATTTTTTACATTGATCGGAGCTATAGCTCTTAGTCAGTTTGTTCCGCAAATTAATTTCTCGTTTCAGGACGCAGCATCCATTGGAATCATAGGAGGCGCAGACGGACCTACCGCTATTTATCTAGCTTCTCAATTATCACCGCGATTGCTGGGGGCTATATCTGTAGCCGCGTATTCCTATATGGCTCTTGTTCCACTAATACAGCCTCCTATTATGAGACTTCTTACTACATCTGAAGAAAGAAAAATTAGAATGAAACAGTTAAGACCTGTTGGAAGAACAGAAAAAATAATGTTTCCTTTAATTGCATTAATATTATGTATGCTATTGGTGCCTTCCGCAGCCCCCCTTATTGGTTTTTTTATGTTTGGAAATCTTATGAAGGAATGCGGAGTTGTTGAAAGGCTTTCAGATACTGCAAGAAATTCTTTGATAAATATTACAACTATCTTCCTTGGTCTTGGAGTTGGATCACAACTATCAGCGGATCAGTTCTTGTCTGTCGAAACCGTTGGGATTTTGCTATTGGGTATCGTTGCTTTTAGCATTGGAACTTCAAGCGGAATTTTGATGGCTAAATTTATGAATATGTTTTCTAAAACAAAGATCAACCCACTCATAGGCTCTGCCGGGGTTTCTGCTGTGCCCATGGCTGCCCGAGTTTCTCAGGATATTGGAGCAAAGGAAGATCCGCAAAATGCGCTTCTTATGCACGCTATGGGGCCAAATGTTGCCGGAGTGATAGGTTCTGCTGTAGCGGCAGGTATGCTGCTTTCAGTTTTTCAGTAATATACTATTTTCAGGTATATTTTATTATAAAAATTATTTAAGAAAAAACAAATAATCTGACTGATGGCCAAAAAATCTAAAAAACTCAGTATTAAGAAAATAATTGATGAAAATAAAAATACGTTTAGCATCGTCAAGTTTATAGTCACCTATGTGGTCTTAATGGGAGGGTTTTTTGCACTACTTAGGTTTCAGCCTGTAAGCGGAGTGGGTGATTTATACAGTTTCTATGAAACAGGTCTCATATCAAGCTGTGTGGAGTTATTAAATTTTTTAGGATTAAAGGCTTCGGGGCAGGGTTCGCTGCTTTTTCTTCCCAATATTACTTTTGATGTCAGATTTGGTTGTAACGGGCTTGAAGCTGTGCTTATTTATGCAGTAGCGGTTATTAGTTTTCCTGCTAAATGGTTAAAAAGAACAATTGGTATTGCCGCGGGTTTCTTGATTATTCAGGTCATTAATTTACTGCGAATTGTGGGTCTGGCATATTCAGGTGTTTATTATAGGGACATTTTTGATTTATTACATATTTATATAGCGCAGGGGATTATGATTGCCGTGGCTCTGGGTGTGTTTTTAATTTACATTTATTATTTAGGTCATGGAGAAAGCAGACAACAAAAAGCAGCTTAGAAAAAGGCTAGTTAATATTTCACTCGTTTTCATAGCTGCCTTTGTATTGTCACTTGCGCTTTGGCTTTTTGTTGGCAAATACTATGGATATGTAATCACGTCCATTTCAGCCCATGCAATTGCGCCTGTTAAAAACCTGCAACTCGATCTAGTAAAGTTCGATACAAAAAATAAAAACAATATAAGTACCTATTTTAGAACCCAAAAACCATTATCAAAAAATATTGGATTACTCCAAAATGTAAATTTTGGTCATTTCACTTTCAATGTGCCACTAACAATTGGTATTATCGCAGCTTTTTTCCCTTTTATCAGGAAAAAAAGAGTATATATCGAAGTGGCTGTACTGGTAGTTACAATTCACATCTTATATGTATTCTTTTTAGAAGGTCTTAAGCTCACTGAAGCATTGCTTAGGACTGGATATGAAAAGCCTAATGAAGTAAAGCTGGTATTCTGGCAGTTTTCCGAGGGTTTTTTGAAAAGTATGGTACTCAGGTTTGAGCCTTTTCTCATAGGTGCTTATCTGTACTTTTCGAGAACCAGGGGGCTGGAAAAGCAGGTTGAAGAAGTTGAAGAAATTGATGAGATGGAAGAGGATTAGAAACGAGATTGCTGCACTATGGGGTCTGGCTTTTTTTGTTGTTTTGTTATTGAATGAACAGGAAGTTTACTTATCAATACGAATAATAACAACATAACAACAAAAGCCTGAATCCATTTTACTGAACTTGCCATAAAAAAAATATTTTAGCCTTTAAAAATTTATTGACAAATATCGGTGGTATTCGGTTATAATTCTATAAATAAAATTTAACTTAAGGAGAATAATATGAAATTGGAAAATAAAGTTGCACTGATTACAGGCGGAAGTCAGGGGCTTGGACTTTCTACCGCTGAACTTTTTGCTCAGGAGGGAGCAAAGGTTGTTATTACAGGGAGAACAGAAAAAACATTAAATGAAGCTGTGAAAAATGCTAAAGCTAAAGGAATTGAACTCGATTCCCTCGTAAGCGATGTTTCAATTGAAGAAAACTGCAAGGAAGCTGTCGAATATATAGTAAATAAATATGGCAAGATTGATATACTTTTTAATAATGCAGGAGTTTTAGAGCTTGGCAAAACTCATGAAACATCAACTGAAGCATGGGATAAGACTTTTAATATTAATGTAAAAGGTACATATCTTATGTCGAAATATGCTATTCCTAAAATGTTAGAAAAGGGTAAAGGATGTATAGTTAATAATTCATCTATACTGGGGCTAAAAGCGGTTGCCGGAGTTGCCGCATATAATGCTTCAAAAGGTGCTGTTACACAGCTTACAAAGAGTATGGCGCTGGATTATGCAACCGATGGTATAAGGGTGAATGGCATCTGCCCGGGAACTATAGTAACCCCTATGGTTACCAACATGTTTGCTTCTATGCCTGATCCTAAGGCAGGAGAGGAATTTTTTACATCATTTCATCCAATGGGAAGGCTTGGCAGGCCGGAGGAAATCGCCCATGCAGTTTTATTCCTCTGTGATGATAATGTGCAGTTTATGACGGGCAATATGCTTTCGGTAGATGGCGGCTGGGTAGCAACTTAATATATTTGAAATTGTTAAATGTATTTTGGCACAGGGGGTCTGGCTTTTTTTGTCATTGCGAGGAGCGCATCCTTAATTCATGAATCAAGACGGTGCGTGACGTGGTAATAACTCCCCACAACTGTCATTGCGAGGGTCGTTTTATGACCCGTGGTTTTTGACGTAGGGCAACTCTCTATAAACATTCAAATAATAGATTTTTAT
>SMWS01000040.1 GCA_004356685.1 Deltaproteobacteria bacterium | reverse complement strand
CGTTAGATGATTTTTTTGATATCTGAGAAATTTTAGAATCATTTTTCTTTCTAAGTTCACTGTTTACTTTTAAAAATATATCTTTTATATCAGAAGGCTTTTCACCTTTAATCAACGACAGCATTTTATTTAAGATAAATTTTTCGCTTATATTAATAGAACTTTTTCGGTAACTGACAGGCCTTATTCTATTATAAAAAGAGTTTCTTGTTGAATTCCCGGCTTTATCAACGCCAATTATAAAAACGCTGGAATCCTTGCTTTTATTATATGGAAACGCAAAGAAACAAAGATAAACATTGCTGTCCTTAAAATAACCGTTATATCCAGGGAAAAAGTAGTCATCTACAACTACTCCGCTAGACTTAGTATCAGAAGATGTTTTGTAAATTACAAGACCGCTGCCGCCATGATTCAGATATTCCTGTGAACCTATAACTTCTAATTGTGGAGGTTTTGTATCTATTATTACGTCTTTTTCAAATACGGTTTTATTGCCGTGTAAAAAGTTCAAATAAGACCTGTCGACAGCCTCAATAATAATCTTAGCAGGGCCTTCTATTGATGTTTTCGTATCAAATTTAATATCAAAGGAATCACTAAACTTAGCAGAAGAGTAGTCTTTTCGTTTATCTCTAACAGACTTGTCTGCAAATTGAATTTTGACTATTACATACTTAAGCCCACTGCCCCTGTCTGTAATTTTAATATTTACAGGTTCTGTCCCGACATACTCTGAATCAAGATTAATAGAAACTTCTGGTTTGTACCATTCTATATAATTAAAAGAATAAATTACGCCCGTTACAATAACTGCAATTATTAAAAGTATAAAAGCTCTTTTTATTAAAACCATATTAAAACGATTTCCTCCCCTTTTTAATAAAGACTATTATAAATTAACAAATTATTTTATATTGAATAAACTAAATAAGAATAAAGAAAATAATATATTTTATAATCAGACTATTAAATCAAGTGGATTTTCAAAAATTCAATCCTAAGATACACGATAGCTCTAAAGTTGCCGAGTTAATTATAAATAGCACAAGTTATCATAATTTTTCCGGTTTATCATTAAAAGAACTAAAAAATAGTCTATATAGTAAAATAACTAAAAATAAGTTCTTTTTCGAAAATATTTATCTATTGGTTGAAGATAATCATTATTGGGGGGTTATAATATTTTCATACAACAAAAAATCAAATAGTTTAATTAAGTTAGCAAAACTTCTTGTAAACCTAAAAATAAACGAATTCATTGAAAAATTATATTTGATTTTTCTTAACAATAATATAGAAATCAAAAATGACGGCGTTTACCTGGATTTAATATATATAGAATCTAAGTTTAGAAATGATGGAAAAGGCACTTTTTTACTAAACAAACTAATTCAGCTTATAAAACATGAAAACAAAAAGCAGATCGTACTGCATGTAAGTTCAAATAATTTAGTAGCAAGAAATTTTTATGAAAAATTAGGATTTGAATATAATGTCAGATATAAGAACATTGCAGGTAACAATTTCTTAGCAATGACTTATAACTTGAATTTAAATTTAAATGAGAAAAGAATTTAAAAATGAATTTAGCTGGTCTTTTTCCAGAGACAATCTATTTAACGAATGCAAAAGAAAATATTATTACAACTACTATGGCTCCTGGGAAGGCTGGAAAAAAGATTCGATAGATGAAGTAACAAGAACACTTTATGTACTGAAAAACCTGGTAAATAGAAAAATCTGGAAGGGTGATGCAGTACACAAAGAAATTTCAAGGGTTTTAAAAAGCTTTGAAACTACAGGCATGATAGGAAGCTATGAAGCTTCGGTTAAGAGAACTACACAAATAATGAGAGAAGAATTTAAATTCTCTAAAGAAAAAAAGTACTGGAGCACAGATAAAAGCCTTAGAAAAGTAAATGCACTATTTGAACACGAATATGAAATGGATGTTTCAGACCAGGAGTGGATAGATAACTACAATGAAGTAATAAAATGTCTAAAAAACTTCCATAACTCCGAAATCGTAGATGAGTTAAAAAATATAGGCACAGACAGTATCATTACAATTGACAGCATCACCCCTACCCCATTTGATTTTAACGGCGAGATTATCTACGTAAACCTTGATCTTGCCTACAGAGTTGATGACGAGGTAAAAATCGTCGACTGGAAAACTGGTTCTGCACAGAGCAACACGCTTCAGTTTGTAGTCTATGTTTTTCACACAAATGAAACACTGGGAACACCACTGAATAAACTTACAGTAATTGAATATAACCTTCAGGATAACAAACAATATATCCACAAATTTAACGAAAAAGAGATACTTGAGGCAAAAGAATATATTGACAGCAGTATGTCTAAAATGAAAAGCTATCTATACGATCCTCTAAACAACTCTGCTGATATAAGCGAATTCCCCAGAACCGAAGATGACTGGAAATGTGCATACTGTAATTTTAAAAAAATTTGTTTTGATCTACCTTAAGCTTTGGATTTATCAAAAGCTAAAAACATTTTATTATTCATTATAATTCATAATGTTATTTACAGATTTCAAAAGCGAGAAAATTGAGACTTCAGAAGTCTCAATAAACATTAGTCACGGCGGAAATGGCAGGCCATTACTACTGCTTCATGGCTACCCTCAAACTCATATAATGTGGCATAAAATTGCGCCGCAGCTCTCAGCAGATTTCCACGTAATCTGTGCTGACTTAAGAGGGTATGGCGACAGCTCCAAGCCCAAGAGTGCCGATGACCATTACACATACTCAAAGCGTGCCATGGCAAGCGACATGACCCAGGTTATGAATACCCTAGGTTATAAAAAATTTTTTGTAGCAGGACACGACAGGGGCGGCAGGGTTGTTCATAGAATGTGTTTAGATTTCCCTCATAATATTGAAAAGGCATGCGTTATGGATATAGCGCCTACACACACGATGTTTAATTCTACCGATAAGAATTTTGCTACTGGTTACTATCACTGGTTTTTTCTAATTCAACCCGGCGGTCTTCCTGAAAAATTGATAGGAAGTGATCCAAAATATTATTTAGAAGAAAAGCTAAAAAGGTGGAGCGGAAAAAATAAAGGTTTCAACAAAAAGGCTGTAAGAGAATATGTACGGTGTTTTTGCTCCCCTGATGCAATTGCCGCAAGCTGTGAAGACTACCGGGCTGCTGCTACAATTGATTTGATTCATGATGAAGCAGACTTTGAAGAAAAGATTAAATGTCCTTTACTGGTATTATGGGGAAACGAGGGATTTATACACAGAACTTATGATGTTTTAAAAACGTGGAAAGAAAAAGCAGATAATGTACAGGGAAAAGCTCTGTCTAGCGGACACTTTCTCGCAGAAGAAAATCCAGAGGAAACATTAAAAGAATTGACCGTATTTTTTAATGATTAGACTATAATAAATACTTAATATTTTACTTGAAGTTTATACATTAAATAAATTTCTTTAACTATATTTTTATTAGTTTAATTTTTATGACAATTTTAGAATAAAGTTAATATGAAATATTAATTATTATATGTAACTATCATATATTATTTATATATTTATGTTATATTTTAATTTAACAATATTGCAATTAATTAAAGCAAATCATTAAATGAGCGCATATTTTAAAAAGATCATTGACTTTTTCACAAAAACTCTCTGGTATATAGATATTCGTAATATTGGTGAGTTTAAATCTCTACTAATTCGGATTACAAGACTACTTTATGCATCTGCTAGAGAGTTTACAAAAAATGATCTAAACCTAAGAACTATGGGTTTAGTGTACATGACTATTTTCTCTTTAATTCCATTTCTTGCCGTTAGCTTCTCTGTATTAAAAGGTTTTGGTGTTCATAATCTGTTAGAACCTACTTTACTTAATGTGCTAAAACCATTGGGAGAAAACGGACAACAAATCACGAATCAAATCATAGAATTTGTCTCAAATGTTGATGTAAGAGTTCTTGGAGGGATTGGGTTTGGTGTACTTTTCTACACCGTTTACTCGCTTGTAAAGAGACTGGAGGATTCTCTCAATTATATCTGGAAAGTAAAAAGCGGAAGAAGTTTTATGAGAAGATTAAGTGATTACATGAGTTTGACGCTTATTGGTCCGGTTTTGTTCTTTATAGCAATAGGGCTTACGGCCACAGCATCAAGTAACACACTGGTACAAAAAATCCTGTCTGTAGAACCCTTGGGGGTTATCTTTGTATACATAAGCAAGATACTGCCGCTCTTTATAGTATTTTTTATTTTTACTTTCACTTATAAGTTATTTCCAAACACCAAAGTAAAAATAAAATCGGCAATGCTGGGAGCTTTTATAGCAGTAATACTGTGGCAGGCTATAAATCTGCTCTTTAAAGAAGGCATACTGATTTCAACAAATACCACTGTTATATACTCAAGCTTTGCCGTTATATTAATATTCCTTCTCTGGCTGTACTCAAACTATATGATTCTTCTGATAGGCGCTCAGATTTCATACTGTCATCAGAACATAAACTTCCTGCATATAACGAAGGACGCTTTTAAACTAAGCAGCAGAATGAAAGAAAAACTTTCTTTGAGGATAATGCAGCTGATTTCACAAAACTTTTACAATAGTAAAGAAAATCTAACATTAGAAAGCCTGACCGAAATACTAGGGTTACACCAGGACGACATTTCTGAATCATTAAATAATCTTATTGACAATAAAATTCTTACTGAAACAAATGAAGAGCCCACGTCTTACCTGCCCGCCAAAGATCTCGAAATGATCACCGTAATAGATGTGCTTAAGTCTGTCAGATTCAATTCAGTAAACGAACAGTTTATTGAAAATAATTATCTAACTGAACCGGTTGTAAATGATATAATGAACAAAATAGACAGTTCGATTGACTCTGCAGTAAAGGAAATGAACTTTAAGGATTTCGTGTCAAAAAACTAATTTTTAGAATATTAAATAATTATCTCTTAAATAGTAAAAAAGTATTAGATAATACATCACTGGAAAAACCAGTATTAAACTATCAAATCTATCCAATACCCCGCCATGCCCAGGAAGCAGTCCCCCTGAATCTTTTATACTCACACTTCTCTTAAACATAGACTCAATCAGATCCCCTAAAACAGCAACTACACCTACAACAAATCCCAAAAGCATAGCCCATTTGTAACTAATAGGACTACTAAATAGGAGATTTATAAACATCCCAGAAAGCAGAGCCATAAAAATACCGCAAACAGTACCTTCTACGGTTTTACCGGGGCTCAGTCTTGGAACAAGCTTGATCTTCCCTTTATATTTACCAAAGAAATAAGCTGCTGTATCATTTAGAAAAGTGCAGGCAACTACAAACACTATCCAGAAAAACCCAATATCATTGTTTTTTATATTTGTATTATCAATATAAGGAAAGATACTCTCATTAATGTTTCTAATTAAAATAGCATGACTTAAAAACCAGCCAATATAAACAATTCCTAAAAATTTTGTTCCCGCACCTATTAGTGTGTTAGATAAATCCTGCTTTTGTAAATTAATGAATAAAGTGAATATTGATACGAGTGTAAAAAGAAAAATAAAATATAAATATCCAAAATTAGCCCCTATCGGCAGGATGATACAAAACACTATTCCAATAATATTTTTGTTATCCAGATTCTTGTTATCTACCAATCTAAAAAATTCATAAGACCCAAATCCTACAATCAGCAATATAAACGCAAGAAAATAATAACTGCCAAAATAAAACACGAGCAGTAGAAACGGCACACCAATAATTGCGGTTAAGATTCTTTGGGTTAAATTACTCATCTATTTAGTATTATTAATATATAAAATATGAATAATATAAAACCATTATTTGAACATACAAATCGACACATGAATATAGCCGTCTTTGTGTCGGGATCAGGAACAAATCTGAGGGCTATTTGTGATAAACAAAAAGAATTAGAAAATAAAGGTGAAAAGCAGTTTGGAGCAGTAAAAATCGTTTTCACAAATGTTCCAAACTGCGTAGGCACTGAAATTGCAAAAGAATATAAAATCCCTGTTGTTTCTTTAAGTTCAAAAAGGTTTTCTGAGAACTTAAACCTGAATGCTGATAGCGAAGAACTAAGAAGACATTTTGATGCAGCCACAATCAAAGCAGTTGAGTCTATATGCAAGCCGGATTTGATCGTGCTTGCAGGCTACAGGAGAAAACTGAGCAGTTTGTTTTATGAAAGTTATGAAAATAAAATTATCAATCTATATCCCGGAGATATAACAAAGGATTACTTAATTACAGGTGTTCAGGCTCCAATTCAGGCTCTTCGAAATAACGAAGATTATATAAAAGCAACCGTATATTTAGAGCAAAAGGATAAGAGATTTGGCAAATCGATACTTCAATCTTGCAGCGTTTCGTTAAAAGGTTTCTCAGAAGATGACATCGATACAATAAACAAAAATATAAGAGAGCAGGCAGAATGGATCATTTATCCGTATGTTGTTCACGAGCTTATTGCGAAAGGAAAGGTTGGTATCGATGCTGAATACAGGTTATATTTTGATGATAAATTAATTAATGAAGACGGCCTGCAGTATGACGAGCTTTATAGAATAAATTTATCTTGATTTATAAGTAAATATTTTATATATCTTAAATTTGAAGTTCTTAAGTTTAGGAGGAATAAATGGGAAGTATTCATGAAGTTGCTAAAACAGATGAGATAGAACCCGGAGAAGCAAAATTAATAGAGATTGATGGACAAGAAATTGCACTTTTTAATCTAAACGGTGAGTTCTATGCTATATCAAATGAATGTTCTCATGTCGGCGGGCCGCTTTGTGAAGGTGACATAGAGGGTAATAAAGTTGTTTGTCCATGGCATGGTGCAGAATTTGATATTAAAAGCGGTGAAGGTCTGTGCGACCCGGCAGAAGGCCCTGTAGAATCTTACCCGGTTACAGTTGAAGGTGATGTAATTAAAATAGAGCTTTGACATTATAGATATAAAAGAACTTGTTTGTTAAAATTTACCCTGTTTTTGATAGAGGTTTAACTTCTCTTTCAAGCCTGTCAGCTAGTAGATCCTTATGTACTTCAAGATCAAAGGTTGTTTGAAGGTTAAGCCAGAACCTCTCGGATGTACCAAAGTATCTGGATAGTCTGAGCGCCGTGTCAGGTGATATTGCACGTTTGCCTTTTACTATTGTATTAATACGCCTTGCATCTACATTGATATCATTTGCAAGACTATATTGGCTTATTCCCATAGGTTTTAAAAACTCTTCCAACAAGATTTCTCCTGGATGAATTGGTTCAATTTCTGTTTTACTCATACATTTCTCCTTATGAGTGATAATCAGTTATTTCGACAGAGTATGCATTACTATCCTGCCATCTGAAGCAAATTCTCCACTGATTATTAATTCTTATGCTGTACTGACCTTTCCTTGTTCCTTTTAGTTTCTCTAGCCTGTT
>SMWS01000039.1 GCA_004356685.1 Deltaproteobacteria bacterium | reverse complement strand
TTCATTACCTCTGAAGGCTGAAAACTAAATAGTCCTAAATCTATCCACCTTCTTGCACCCCCCACTTCTTTACCAATCCCGGGAATCAAAACCAGTACAAGAAAAACCAGACCCACAAAGTATAAAATGAATGCAATCTTTTTAAGCGCAATGTAGTTAAGATTAGTAATTACTATCATAAAGAAAAATCCTGTCGCCAGAAAGATAAGATGCCGTTTCAGGTAGTAGCTTGTGTCGCTAAACTTATCCAGAGCATATATTGAGCTTGTGCTGTAAACCATCAACAGCCCTACTGAAGTGAGGTATAAAACTGACAAAACTATGTATAAGTCAATCTTAGTTTCTTTCAAATCAAAGACACTGAACAATTTCTTTAAATTTCCTCCCTCTTTCTTCATAAGAATTAAACATATCAAAGCTTGAACAGGCAGGTGAAAAAAGTATCGTATCTCCCTTTTCCAGAGACGATACGGCCTGCTGAACTGCGCTGTCCAGCGAGCTTACAACCTGAAGAGCAACCTCGTTTTCGTAGATATCTTTTATTTTAGAACTCGCTTCACCCATTAAAATCAGCTGCTTAACTTTATTTGCAACCTGCTCTTTGAATACAGAGTAGTCTAGGCCTTTATCCCTTCCACCAGCAATTAAGATCACTGGGGGGTCGAAGGCCTCCAAGGCCTTTAGAGTTGAATGTGGAGTTGTAGATTTTGAATCATTAAAGAACCTGGCGTTTTTATACTCTCTAACGTATTCGATTCGGTGAGGTAAAGAGTTAAACTCTAAAATAGAGTTTTTTATTACTTGAGTATCACAACCAACAAGCCTACTGACAATAATAGATGCCATAGCGTTTTCTATGTTATGTTTGCCAATAAGTTTCCACTTGCTTAAGTCATAATCATTTCCTTCATAACTCACGACAAAGCCTTGATAATGCACATCGGCACCGGCATCATGTCCAAATGTAATTATTTTAGCTTTTATTTGCTCTAACCTGTCCCTCAGAATCGAATCATCTTTATTTACAACAGCGATTTGCTGTGTTGTTTGATTGGAAAATATCTTTGTTTTGGAATTTATATATTCAGAAAAATCTTTGTGATGATCCAGATGGTTTGGATATATATTTAAACAAACTGCAATATAGGGTTTAAAATCTTTTATTCCCTGCAGCTGGAAACTACTTAGTTCAAGCAGTATATAATCAAACTGCTGCTCACTACCTGCAATATCTATAAGCGGTGTCCCTATATTTCCACCTAAAAATACTTTTAGCCCCGATGATTTCAGAATATTATAAATCATGGTTGTAGTAGTAGTTTTACCGTTTGATCCCGTAACAGCTATTATTGGTTTATCTATAAATTTTGAGGCAAGCTCTATCTCACTTATAACTTCAATCCCACTTTTTAGAGCATGCTGAACTTGCGGTATTGTATACGGAACTCCTGGGCTAAGTACTATTGTATCCGCCCACAAAAATACTTTATCAGTGTGTCCGCCAAGCTCGATCATGACCCCAGTGTTCTTAAATTCTTCAAGTTCCTGTTTATACCCAAATTCAGCTCTGCTGTCACTTATAACAACCTTTGCACCTTTACTAAGCAAAAATCTGGCTGTAGAGATTCCTGTTTTTCCAAGTCCTACGACTAAATATTTTTTATCTTTAAGATTCATGTTTTTGTTCTTTAAAATTAATATGCTCTACCTTATTTTTAGAGTAGAAAACGCTATAAGTGCAAGTACTAGCGATATTATCCAAAACCTTATTACGACTTTGCTTTCCGACCATCCGCTCAGTTCAAAATGATGATGCAGCGGGGCCATCTTGAATATTCTTTTGCCGGTCAGTTTAAATGAAAAGACCTGAAGAATTACAGAGAGCGCCTCGGCAACAAACAGACCGCCAACTATCACAAGCAGTATTTCCTGCTTGATAACAACTGCTACCGACCCAATTGCGGCGCCAAGCGCAAGCGATCCTACATCGCCCATAAATACCTGAGCAGGATGCGAGTTGTACCACAAAAATCCAAGACATGCTCCACCAACGGCTGCCAGAAATACAGCAAGCTCTCCACTGCCTGCTATATATGGAATTTGCAGGTACCTTGCAAACACGATGTTTCCGGATAAATACGAAAACACCAAATACGTCCCAGCAACGACCGCAATTGACCCTATTGCCAGTCCATCGAGGCCATCAGTAAGGTTAACGGCATTAGAAGATCCAACTATTACAACGATAGCGAAAACTATATATAAAGGTCCTAGCTCAATCACAGCCTTCTTAAAAAAAGGAATCAGCACTGAAGTATTAGAATAGCTAGAAACCTCGTTTAATCTGAGCGACATTGTAAAGCCGTTACTGTCGCCAACAAGTATCAGAATCAGTACGAGCGCAAGCAAGATCTGAAGAGCAAACTTAACTCTGGCGCTCATACCTTTTCCGTTTTTCATTTTTGTTCTATCATCCCAAAAGCCAATAGCCGCAAAACCAACCGTAAAAAACAAAACAATCCAAACATAAACAATGCTTAAATTAATCCATATAAAAGATGCTACGATTATTGATACAACTATAAAAAGCCCACCCATTGTAGGCGTACCCTCTTTTGAAAGATGAGTCTTGGGACCATCGCCTCTTATACTTTCTTGCAGCTGTCTGCTTTTAAGAAAACTTATAAACTTCCCGCCTAAAAATATGCTTATTAGAAATGACGTAACTCCTGCGCCAAACGATCTAAACGTTATGTATTTAAAGACATTAAAAATTAAAATACTATCAAAATATGTGTATAAGAAATAGAGCATTAACCTTATTCCTGTGGTTCAATAAATTTAATAACTTTTTCCATCTTCATCTCTCTTGACCCCTTAATTAAGACTACATCGCCTTTTTTTGCTACTTGCATTATTTGATCTGCAATACTTTTATGATCATGATAACAACTAGCATTAACTGAGCGTTTAGCCCCCTTGGCAATTAGCTTTCCCAAATCCCCGTAAGTAAAAAGATAATCAATATTAGACTTAGCAATATATTCACCCAGTAATTCATGCTCTTTTTCAGCGTCTTTTCCAAGCTCAAGCATATCCCCTAAAACAGCAATTTTTTTAAACTCACTTTTAAGTTCAGACAGTTCATCTATAGCATTTTTCATAGAATCGGGGCTTGCATTGTAGCAGTCATTTATAATCTTAAATCCGTGGGCACTGTCGATTATCTCAAGCCTCATGGAGGGAAACTCAAATTTTTCCAGACCACTTGCGATTTCATCCAGCGCAAGTCCCATTGCTACCCCGCATGCTGAGGCGCAAAGCGCATTTGAAACATTATGCAGTCCAATATTATTTAGTCTTACTGACCTTTTCTTACTGCCTATTGCAAGAGTGAACAGCCTTGAGCTAAGACCATCCCTTTCAATATTAAGCGCCCTTACATCTGCATCACCGTGCAGTGAATAAGTGATTTTTTTGCAACCGGTATTTGCCGCTATATCCAAAATCATTGCATCGTCTTTGTTGACTATAAAAGTCTGCTCGGCGCCAAATTTTTCTACAAGCTCCGATTTAGCTTTTTTTACTCCATCTATGCCGCCCAGGTTTCCAATATGGGCTTTACCGATATTTGTTATTACTCCAATTTGAGGGCTGCAGATTTCAGCAAGCCTTCTTATCTCTCCAAACCGGTTCATTCCAAGCTCAAGCACTGCAACCTCATTTTTATCTTCCAAATTAAAAAGCGTAAGAGGAAGTCCGATAAGGTTATTAAAATTTCCCGTATTCTTTAAAACATCGTATTTCTGCCCTATCACAGCCGACACCATTTCCTTTGTTGTTGTTTTCCCGTTTGACCCTGTAATGGCAATTACTCTTAGGTTTTCAAAACTCTCTCGAAAGCTTTTTGCAAGATCACCCAAGGAATCAAGCGTTGAGTCAACTTTTACATAAAGCTTGCCCCGTGGTTTTGATTTTAAACACACGTCCTCTAAAATTACTCCTGCCGCACCTCTATCAATCGCATCACATATAAATTTATGGCCATCATAATTTTCACCTTTTAGCGCTACAAACAATTGACTTTCCACTATAGTCCTCGAATCTGTAGATATACCTGAGAATTCATAATCGAAGTTCTCTGAAATTAGCTTTCCCTTTGTTGAATTTAGAACGAAATTTGTATCCATTACTTTTTTAATTGGTGCTATATCCGGCCTCCTCAGCAGCCTTTCTGCACATCTCTCTATCATCAAAGTGGATCGTTTTATCTCCTATTATCTGATAGTCTTCATGCCCCTTGCCGGCAACAACAATTGTGTCATTTTCCACCGATATTTCAGTAGCTTTCAATATCGCCTCATACCTGTCAGTTATCTTATAGTAGTTAGAGTCTTCCCCCAGCTCTTCTTTAATTCCTTTTTCTATATCAAATATTATTTTTTCAGGTTCTTCTGTCCTTGGATTATCTGATGTTACGATTACAATATCGCCAAGCCTTGCAGCTACACCGCCCATCATTGGTCTTTTTTCAGCATCCCTGTCACCCCCGCATCCAAAGACTACAATCAGACGGCCAGTACACAGACTCTTTGTTAATTTCAGCACACTGCTTAGCGCATCAGGCGTATGGGCATAATCCACAAATATGTTAATTCCTCTAGAGTTTTGTACTCTTTCCAATCTGCCCGGCACGTTTTTTAGTGAAGCAACACCTTTTTTTATACTGTCCTTAGAGGCACCTAAAAGCATAGTATTTGCAATAGATGCAAGAATATTTGATAAATTATGCCTGCCTAAAAGCTCTGAACGAATTTCCATTGTGCCATCGGGAGTAACTACCTCGGCTTTTATCCCCTTAGTAGTAATTTCTATGTTGCGTGCATAAAAATGAGCCTTGGGGTTATCAACTGAATAGTATAGTTTTTCACCCCTGAAATCTTTGATTATTCTTATGCCATTGGGGTCATCATAGTTTGAAATTGCGTATTTTCTGGTTTTATTAGAATCGTTTAAAACATCGGAAAAAAGCCTCTTTTTTGCTTCAAAATAACTATCAAAGTCTTTGTGATAATCCAGATGATCCTGCGTTAAGTTAGTAAAAACAGCGCTATCGAGATTAGTATAATTGAGTCTTTTTTTATCAAGAGCATGAGATGATGCCTCAACCACCACATTTTGCACTCCTGATTTTTTCATCTGGGAGAAAAGTTCCTGCAACTCTTTTGAAAGTGGGGTAGTAAGGGCGGAGGGATACTGCTTTTCGTTAAACCTATTGTTAATGGTACCTATAACTCCTGCTATTTGATTTTCCCCCTTCCAAATAGATTCTATTATATAAGTTACTGTTGTTTTTCCATTTGTCCCTGTTACTGCGCAAACCTTAATATCTTTTGTTGGGTCGCCGTAAAATCGTGCCGACATATATGCAAGCGCATCCAAACTATCTTTAACTTTTATTAATGTATTGTGTTTTCCTTTATTTTCTTTATTTAAATCTTGCAGGACTAAAACACTTGCTCCTTTTTTTTCTGCATCATTTATAAATTTGTGTCCATCAGATTTTTCACCTTTTATTGCAACAAAGAGTGAATTTTTTTTTACCTCCTTTGAACTATAAGTGATATCTGATACTCTGGTGTTTTTATCTCCATTTATTAGTTTAAAATCATAACCTTTTAACAGATCATTCAGATTCATATAGCTTGTTGCAATTTTATAGAGCAAACCTCTTTTGTATTTATTATCTCTCCTGGCTTTGGACTTTGATCTATTGCAAAACCTTTTCCCGATAAATCCACTTTAATACCTTGTGTTTCAGACCACCGGAGAATTTCTCGTCTGCTTTTGCCTTCAAAATTTGGCATTATTATATTGTCAAGCTGTTCCCCATCTGGATTTATTTCCAGATAATAAAGAGCTTTTTCTACTATCTCCCTGAATACTGGAGCTGCAACCTCACCACCGTAAAATCCTTTTTTAGAGTTTTCGATCACAACAACTACTGTAATACTTGGAGGATTGATTGGGGCAAAGCCTACAAATGATGAAATATATTTATCAGAATAATAACCACCGTTTTTAGGGTCAGGGACCTGCGCTGTGCCTGTTTTGCCGGCAACCTTAAAAAGTTTTACCTGCGCATTTTTACCAGTGCCGTTATCAACAGCTTCAACAAGCATATCAGTAATCATTTGAGCAGTATCATAAGAAATCACTCTTCTTTTAATTTCCGGCAGATTCCTTCTAATAATATTTCCTTTTGAATCAACTATTTCTTTTACAATATATGGCTTCATTAAATAGCCTTTGTTCGCTATTGACGAAAAAGCTGTTGCTAGTTGCAGCGCAGATACAGATATGCCCTGACCAAACGAAATTGTGGCAAGCTCAACAGGACCCCAGCTATCTGAATTGGCTAATTTCCCTGATGTTTCACCCGGTATTTCAATCCCAGTTTTTTTGCCAAAACCAAATTTATCCAGATAGTCATAAAGCCTGTTTTTACCCAGTTTTTCTCCAATTTTAGAAGCGCATATATTACTGGATAAGCTTATTACATCTGAAACCGAAAGAACATTATAAGGATGTACATCATTTATTACAGTATTACCAACTCTTCTCATACCGTATTCACAGTCAAATTTGCTTTTTGGATTTACCAACTTATCCTCTAAAGCTCCTGCTACAAGAATTGGTTTTAAAGTTGAGCCTGGCTCAAATGATTTCCATATAGGCAAGTTTTTTCGGCTTAATTCACTCGATTCACTAAAATTGTTAGGATCAAGAAATGGATATGAAGACATAGCAAGAACTGACCCCCTTTCGGAATCTAAAACTACGGCAAACCCACTTTCAGCTTCCAGATAATCAACATTTCTTTTTAAAACATTGTCCACTATATGCTGAATACGAGAGTCGATTGTGAGCACAATATCATAACCCAAGCCTTGCTCTTCAATTTTTGAAGGGTCTTCAAATATTACCCTTCCAAGACCGTCTCTTTTTAAAATTAATTTATCTCTTTTGCCCGAAAGGTAAGAATCGTACAAATACTCAACTCCTTCAATCCCCTTGGAATCAATATTTGTAAAGCCAAGAAGCTGTCCTGCAAGGTGATTATGCGGATAAACTCTTTTTGGCTCTTCTATAAATCCAAGCCCTGCTAACTTTAATTCTTGCAGTGCAAGTTTATCTTTTTCACTAGCAAGTCTTTTAAGCCATACAAATGATTTATTAGAACTTACTTTTTGCTCTACATAGTCCTTCCCCAGTTTCATCGAATCGGACACTTTAGATATAAATTCATTTTTATTTTCAATCTTAGAAGGGTTTACATAAATAGAATAGGAAGTAATACTCATAGCCAAATTATTTCCGGCCACATCCTTAATGGAGCCTCTTTCAGGAAGAAGTTCAATTTCAAATTCGTGCTGACCCCTGCCAACCAAACATGCCTTATCATCTTTAAGCAGCTGAAGCTGTGCCGATCTTGCTGCTATTAGAAAAAACATCAAACAAATAAAAAGTGTGACTAAAGCAAGCTTCCACTTGGGCTTATCGGAATTTCTTGTAAGCATTAATTTACTTTTAAATTGATTACTGTCCATTGTTTATGTTTTTTGGGTTTATGTTTTTTGCATTTAAATTTTTATTATCACTTGAATACAAAATGTCTTTTTGCGATGGATATATTAGCCCTTGTTTTAAAGCAAGAGTTTCAATCCTATCTGGAGATTTGAGGTTAAAAAACTCAGCTTTTAACACCTGATTTTTTTCAAACAACGATTTCTTATAATTTCTATTGTCTGAAATTTCATAACCTACTTCAATCAGTTCAATCTTGGTATGCAGATAAAACATAAAAAACCCGACTATTAACAAAATCAGTATTAATATTTCTTTTGAACTAATTTTTTGTTTTAACATTGAACTTATTCTGCGCATTTTATCTAAATTTTTTGAGCCACCCTCAACTTTGCACTTCTGCTCCTGGGGTTAATCGAGACCTCATCATTACTGGGACTCATAGCTCTTTTGTTTATTAGTTTTAGTACAGGTTCTTTTCCACAACTGCATATGGGTAAATCGGGAGGACAGGTACAGACTGTAGAATACTGCCTGAAAACATTCTTAACAATTTTATCTTCTAGGGAATTAAAAGAAATAATCACTATTCTCCCACCTACCGCCAAACACTTAATTGCTTTATGTAGAAATAGCTCAAGGTTTGCGAGTTCATTGTTTACAGCAATCCTTAGAGCCTGGAACACTTTTGTAGAACTATTTATTTTTTTTGGTCTAAACTTACCGGGAATTGCACTTTGTACGATACTGCAAAGCTGCAGTGTAGTGGATATTTCTTTTTCTTCCCTGCTTTTTGTTACCGCTCTTGCAATTTGCCTTGAAAACCTTTCTTCGCCATATTTCCAGAATATTTCCGATAGTTGATAAGATGAAAGATCATTTATAAGATCAAATGCTGTAACATCGGTTGTGCTGTCTGCTCTCATATCCAAAAATTCATCTTTTTGAAAGCTAAATCCCTTGCCGCTTTGCTCCAGCTGAAAGGATGACAATCCCAGATCAGCAACAACCCCGTTTACTTCATTTAAATTGAGAGCGTTTAAGACATTTTCAAGTTCAGTAAAATTTTTGTTAACAAATGTTAGTTTCTCACTGAAATTGGAAAGCATTTCAGAGGTTATTGAAAGTGCATCCTTATCAATTTCAAAACAGACAACCTTTGCTGTATAGTCAGTCTTTTCTAATATTAGTAATGTATGCCCTCCAAATCCGAGGGTAGCATCGACATATGTGCCATTTTTCTGAGGATTTAAATACTCCCCAACCTCGGTTTTCATAACAGAGGTATGAATAGTATTGTTTTGCTCTAATTTCATAGCAGTACTCAGCATATTAAATACCTTGACCAGCTAAAATTTCGCTGCTTTTCTGAAATTCTTCATAAGATTTGACTGCCTCTTCAGTTTCCCAAACCTCTTTTGACCATACTTCAAATCTGTTTAGCATGCCTATAAGAACAACTTCTTTATCCAACCTTGCATAGCTTCTTAGGGATTGGGGTATCAAGATTCTTCCCTGACTGTCTATCGGACATTCAACAGCACCACCCATTAAGTATCTTAGAAATGAAATAACTTCTTGTTTAAACTGAGGCAGCTCTGCAACCTTATTTTCAATCTCATACCATTCCTGAAGCGGGTAAGCGGCAAGGCACTTATTAAAGTTTGTTATTATGAGAGTTTCCTCTTCATATTTGGTTTTGAGAAGATCCCTAAATCTCGAAGGAACACTGACCCTCCCCTTGTCCGTCATAGTATGCTCATATCTTCCTCTAAACATTTTAGTAACCTATCAGTACACTTAAAGCCACTCTATGCCACTTCATACCACTATATAAAAAATTGGGGCTAATGTCAAGATGCATATTAAAAAATAATCAATTTTTTAGGGAGGTTAGAATGAAAACTTAATTGTCACAATTTACAAAACAAGGGATATTTAAATGAATCTTAATATATTACTTTAACTATTTACCCTAAACACCTGCCATATCCCAATAAATAATGGGGTCAGGCTTTTGCTATTTTGTTATTGTTCTGTTAAAGCTAATTCATTTGTTACTGTGGCCAAATATATCCGCTCTTCTTCATTATCCGCTAGCTTGTTTCGATACTCCCTCACAGCATTGCTAAGCGTAGATATATCTCGTCTTATAAACCTGCAATACTCTGTCAGACTGCAGTTTCCATATTCCATTATAAGATATGCAATGATAGTCCTTATTTTACTAATCTCTCTGGCTCTACTTGGTAAAGTCAATTCTTGATTGTTAATATTAAAACTCCTACATACTGATGTAATTATCTTTTCCATACTTATTAGATATTCATTTTTAGATTCTGCAGCTTTCAATACTTCTTCCACAAACTGATCGTTACCAAGTACTAATCCTTGCGCAGAACCATTGTTAAACTCTTTCCTATATCCTTCCTGTAAACCATCGACAATGAATTGCTGATAATCGTTTAATGCCTCGCTCTTGTTTTCTGAGAAAAAAGATAAAACAAAATCAGTAATAAGCCAATCACAACTGGACTTCCCCAGGTATGCCCTATAACTGCTCCATCTATATTCCTCTGGCTTATTTACAATTTTAGCCCTTACCGGATTTAGGTTTATGTATCTCACTAACTGCAAAAGATAACTTTGTGGATCAACCAATATAGCTTTATATCTCCCATGAAATAAATGCCCTTTTCTGCTATATTTATTGTTTATATACAGCGTGTAGCGGAATGATATATTTTGTATTATCTTAGACAGTGGAGTGTTTGCTATCTGGATCACAAGATGAACATGATTTTTCATCCAGCAATAACAATGAATTCTATGTCCAAACCGCTTGATACCTTCAGACACAAGACTCTCAAAGTATTTTGTATCGTCAACAGAAAAGAATATATCTTGCCCTCCATTTCCCCTGAGAATCACATGGTAAAAGCCCCCCGGTACATGGAGTCTTGGTTTTCGAGCCATAGTTAGATTATAAATATACCACAAAAATTCACCAAAAGCAAAATAACAAAAGCCTGACCCCATTTAATTCTGAAGTTTTGGCATCATAATTGCTTATTAATATATTAAGTAAAAAATAATTTCAAGGAGGCGCTATTATGAGTATAAAGTATCTTCGTTCTTTAGAAGAGGTTTGGGAAGACAATCTATTACCTATCAGTGACTTAAGATTCGAAACGTCTCCCATTCCAGAAAATAGTATAAGACATCACGCTATTTTGGAGGTTTTGAGAAGAATACCTGAAAAAGATTACATAAAACTTAAGGAATATGCCTTTTTATTTGAATGGTTCATTCCAGATTACAGCGAATCCAGTGGTATTATACCTTTCTTCTCAACAATATACCCACACGATAAAGGAGAGAACTGTCTTAGATCTGCTGCCTGGGTACCTGTAGTTTATTTGAGTCCTTCTCTTGAAAATGAGCAATTAGGCAAATCAGTTGCCGTGGTTGCACACGAACTTGCTCATATTGTGCTAAAACACAATTTAGTAGTTAAGAATAAAGAAGAATACATAAATCAGGAGGAGTCTATATTTTGTTTACTCTGCGAATGGGGATTTGAAAAAGAAACAAAAAAACATCTAGATAATATAAAAACCCCAATTAAAATAATACCTCAACAAAAAATCAATATTATAGCAGTTGCAGATCAAGTTAGATAAGTTTAACTTTCAAAGGAGTGATTTATTTTAAAATTACTCCTTTAACTGGATATATCTATTTAGTCGGATAAGCGCTTTTTATTTTAGCATTGATAAGTTTTGGCAAGGCAAATTCATTGAATTTGTTATCTATAACCTTATCAACACTACGTGCTTTTGCTACCATCCGTCTAATTCTTATCAGCTGGGGAAATACCTACCTTTTCCGTATTCTTTCGGGAATTACTGCCTAGCCTAAGCAAGACTGTTAAATGAGGACATATATATACATACGGAGTTGACTGCATTATTAAAGGGGGAATATGTTCTCTTATTCCAGGAGTAGAATCAAGCATTTTACGACTAATCCGTCAATAACAAAACAACAAAAGCTTGACCCCAATACTCACTCTCCGCGTTGTAGACAAATACAAGTACCATCTCTATGAGCAATCTAATAATTATCTTTATGCTGATGCATACTTATATATAAATTAGGGCATTAGACGTTACCCGGAGTAGTATATAATGATAAAGAGCAATGATAAAGCGGTATTCAGTTCAATTAACAGAGGGAAAAATATCACGATTTTTTTCACACGCAAAATATGGCAAAAACAGGGTATGTAAGAGTTGTAGATCAAGGGTTTTATATAAGCTTGGTGACCGAAGATATGAATGCTCAAAATGTCATTTTCGTTTTTCACTTAGAACAAATACATATCTAAAACAAAGCAGGGTTTCCTTTGATATATGGTATGAATTACTATGGTGGTTTGTATATGGTTTTACAGCTAACAGGACTGCAAAAGAGACTCAAATATCACAAAAACTAGTACATAGGTGTTTTACAACAGTAAGAAAAGCAATTTATGAGTATGAAGAAAATACGATTAAAACGGTGTTTGGAACAGTAGAGATAGATGAAACCTATGTGGGACCTAAGTTTAAGAACAGGAGGAAGAAAAACAGGGAGTATTATAGAAAAGTAAATGCAGTAAAGGGTGGGAGAGGCGCAAAAACACTACTACAACCCGTATTTGGGTTTTATCAGAGAAATGGGACAGTGTATGTGGAATTTATAAGTGATGCAAAAAAGAAAACTCTTCAGGATATAATAAAGGGAAGAATTGTTTTACAGAGTAATATATACACCGATACCTGGAAGTCTTATAAGGGT
>SMWS01000038.1 GCA_004356685.1 Deltaproteobacteria bacterium | reverse complement strand
TTTAGGACAGAATTATTTAGTTGATAAGAATGTTTTACTAAAGATAGAAGAAATTGCAGATTTAAAACCTTCGGATTTGGTAATTGAAGTAGGTACAGGTTTTGGTTTTTTAACAAGTTTCTTGGCCGGTAGAGTTAAAAACGTAATTACAATTGAAAAGGATAAAACAGTTTATGACTTAGTAGAACAAAAATTTCAGGAACTGCAAAACGTTAAATTTATTTGCAAAGATGCACTGGATATAAATTTTGTGGACATTGTAGGTGATAATAAATTTAAATTTATATCGAATTTGCCTTACAGCGTTGCTTCTAAAATTATTCTCAGTCTTATAGAATGCTCTAATTCATTTACAAGCTTAGTTGTAATGCTCCAAAAGGAGGTGGGGCAAAGAATATGCTCAAACCCTAATAGTAAGCAGTATGGCGCTTTTTCTGTAATTATTCAGTCATATTTTGATGTAAAGATTGCACATACCGTATCACCAAACTCCTTCTGGCCCAAGCCTGATGTAGATTCAGTAATTATAAAAATGGTTCCCCGCAAAGAAAAAATTGTAAGTGACAGGGACCGCTCAGTATTTAATGAAGTTGTTAAAAAAGCTTTTCAAACCAGAAGGAAAAAGATGATTAATAATTTAAAATCTCTTAAAGATCCAAATGTGTTAATAAAGATTTTTGAAAAATTGGACTTAAACACAAATACCAGGGCTGAACAATTAGGATTAAATGATTATGTTGCTTTAACAAAAGAATTAATAAATTCTTAATTAAGCTCACAGCAAGTTACAAGCTCCGCCAGCAAGTCACTTTGAAACTTTTTTGCTTCCACGCCCAGGCCGTTAGAAAGAATTGAAAAGACAAGCACATCTCCAGTTTTTGTAAATACATAACCTGAAAGCGCTCTTACATTTTTTAAATAACCTGTTTTTGCAACTATTCTTCCTTTGACATCCGGCCCCTTAAATCTCTTTTTGAGGGTCCCGTCAATCCCGGCTACAGGAAGTGAGGTAATAAAATCCAAACCGACATCTTTATTGTGAAAAGCATACTCTAAAACATCTGCCATAGCATTTGGAGATACTCTGTTAAGCAGCGAAAGACCAGAACCATCAATAATTTTAAAACCATTTTTAATACCTATTTTATTTAGGAATAAAGATATTATTTTCCGACCATTTGCCCATGTTCCAGGCACTCCAATATACTCAGCTCCCAGTGTTTTAATTAGATTTTCGCCTATTATGTTTACACTTTTTTTATTGTATACATTTATTATTTCATCCAACGTATCCGAGGAGTATGTGTGGTATAAATTTGCCCACCTTGGAACGATCGAAATTTTAACATCTCCATTTAAAGCAATGCCCTGTTTTTTTAACTCATCTTTCAGTACTGCTCCAAAATATAAAGCAGGATACTTTACAGGAAGTTTAAATCTTGTTCCTTTGCTGTATGTATATAAATTACCAGAAACTATTAATTGATTTTTACCTTCTGCCCACCGGGCCGTTATGCTGTTTTTCTTCTTTCTAAGACGTGCAGAATTAATTATCTTAAGTCCCGAATATGGAGGTTCTGTACTTACTATAACCTTTGTTCTGTTTTTTGAAGGAACTGCAACAACTTCGAAGTTGTTATAGTTTAGAGAAAGAGAACTAATAGGGGGACTGTAAAAATCGTTTTTCCATTTGTCTTTCCAGCCAATAGGATATTTAATCTTGTCAAAATATGAATCATCTAAGTACAAGTCTCCATTTATCTGTTTTAAGCCTTTGTGCCTGAACTGCTGTGCAATTAATCTAAGCGATTCGGTGTTAATTGTGGGATCGGCGTAACCTTTTACATATAACCCCCCGTGAAGTATTCCATTTCTTATCTCGCCGCCGGCATAAAACTCGGTTTTAAACCGGAACTTGGATTTCAAGAGAGACAGCGCAACAGTGGACACTATTACCTTCTGATTAGAAGCAGGAATAAACAGTTTGTCCGAGTTATACTCGAATATCTTTTTTTTGTTAATTAAAGATTTTACTACAACGCCAAGCTTACTATTCTTTCTCGCTTTACTGGGAATTATCTTAAGTAGTTTTGAAGAATAATCCTGATAGGTTGCAGATGAGGTTTTATAGACAGGTAAAAATAGAAACAAACTTAATACTAAGCATTTTATTAGATATTTTGATCCCATAAGTTTTTATTAGATATTTTATTGAGCCTCAGCCCAGGATTGCCCGATATTAATGTCAACTACTAATGGTACTTTAAGATTCCATGCACTTTCCATCTTGTTTTTAACAAAATCAGTAAAACTGGGTATTTCATCTACGTGGACTTCAAAAAGGAGCTCATCATGAACCTGCAGTATCATCTTAGACTTAAAACTGCCTTTAAGCTCTTTATGTATACTGATCATTGCCATATTTATTACATCAGCAGCAGAACCCTGAATCGGCGTATTTATAGCCGCTCTCTCGGAAAAGCCGCGTATTGATCTGTCGCTTGATTTAAGTTCAGGGATATAACGTCTTCTTCCAATAAGAGTTTCAGCGTAGCCTAGCTCCTGAGCATTTCTAACAGAGCTGTCCATATATTCTTTAACTTTGCTATATCTTTTGAAATACTCATCGATGTAGTCTTTTGCTTGAGATACAGCGGTTCCTATCTGTTTGGCAAGACCAAACGGGCTTATACCATAAATGATTCCAAAGTTGATATTTTTTGCAAGCCTTCTCATATCCGAGGTAATATCCTGTTCATTTACACCAAATATTTCAGAAGCGGTCCTGTTGTGTATATCGCTTCCTGATACAAATGCCCTTATAAGGTTTTCATCCCCTGAAAAATGAGCAAGAAGTCTAAGTTCGATTTGTGAATAGTCTGCTGAAAGAATTTTATAACCTTGCTCACAAACAAAAGCTTCTCTGATTTTCATACCTTCTTTTGTTCTGATTGGAATATTCTGAAGATTAGGATCACTCGAACTTAATCTGCCTGTTGATGTGCCAACCTGATTAAATGACGTATGAATCCGTCCGGTTTTAGAGTTAATAAGCTTTGGCAGAGAATCAATATACGTTGATTTGAGCTTTGTAAGCCCTCTATAATCTAACATGAGCTTGGGTACTATATGATCTTTGCTAAGGTCGGTTAATACTTCAACATCGGTGGAAGGCTCTCCCTTTTTGGTTTTTTTCTTTACAGGGAGCCCAAGTTTGTCAAACAATATTTCTCTTAGCTGCAGAGTGGAATTTAAGTTAAATTCTGCTGCTGATTCATTGTATACTCTTTGTTCAATATCTATAATAATCTTTTCAAACTCTTTTGAGAGTAAATTTAGCCTTTTCGTATCTACTTTTACTCCAGACATTTCGATGCCTGCAAGGACTACAATTATCTCTAACAAAAACTTTTGATAAACTTCCAGCACATCCAATTGTTTTAACTTTTCAAATAATATTTCGCTAAGTAAAAGTGCAACATCGGCATCTTCACAGGCATATGTTTTAGCAATCTCGATATCTACCTCTTCAAACATCAATTTAAATCTGCCTTGATTTGTTACTTCTTTATAACTAATGGGCTTGTGGCTGAGATAAAACTTAGAAAGCTCATCTAAGCTATAGCTCATCTTCGAAGAATCGATAAAGTGGGCTGCAATCATTGTATCAAAATAGATTCCTTTTAGCTCAATATCATACTTGGACAAAACTACATATTCGTATTTAAGGTTTTGACCTATTTTCTTTATATCCTCATTTTCAATTAAAGGCCCTAGTCTCTCAGTGACATACTTAAGTGCCAATTGATTCTTTGAGTCTAAGAGATTTCTGTGTCCAACTGGTACGTAGTAAGATTCATGCGGTCTTGGACAAAGAGCAAAACCTATTATCTCGGCATCCATAGGCAACTTAGAGGTTGTTTCAAGATCGATAGATAGTGTTTTGGTTTTTGTTATCAAATCTATTACATCTTCAAGATCCTTTTCACTGGTTACTAACTTATAATTATCATAAGAAACCTTACTGTTAGTATTGTCTTGCTTGATGTCTATTGAATTTTTTGGATTATCTTCTATTTCTCTTAGTAAAGATGCAAATTCATATTTTCTAAAAAGTTCTATTAGCTTTTCTTTATTAAACCCTCTGTAGTTATATTCATCTAAATCAACTTTTATATCAATATCAGATTTAATAGTTACTAGTTGTCGGCTAAGTAGTGCCTCATCCCTTGAAGATTCTAATAACTCTTTGTATCTTGGCTTTAGTTTATCCAGGTTATCGTAAATATTTTCTACTGACCCATATTCTTGTATTAGTGAAGAGGCAGTCTTGGGGCCTATACCCTTTACACCGGGAATGTTATCAATACTATCCCCTGTAAGGGCAAACAGTTCTATAATCTTATCAGGCTGCACCCCATATTTTTCTACAACATCTTTAATCTCCGTATTTTTATTTTTCATCGTATCGAGAAGGGTAATTGAACTGTTAACTATCTGAGTAAAATCTTTATCCCCGGTTACTATCACCACATCAAAATCTTTGTTCTCAAAGTTTTTTGCCAGAGTACCTATAACGTCGTCTGCCTCATAACCATCCATAAGAACCATAGGGATATTAAATGCCTTTACTAAACCAAATATTTCTTCGAATTGAGGTTTAAGGTCGTCGGGGGGTTCTGCTCTGTTGGCTTTATATTCCGGGTACATTTCATTTCTGAAATTGTCTTGTTTTGAATCAAACACAATACCTATATACTTGGGCTCGAGATCTTTAATAAACTTGAGGAGCATGTTTGTAAAACCATATATAGCGTTTGTTGGAAAGCCTTCAGAGTTTGTAAGAATCCTTATAGCGTGATAAGCACGAAAAATATATGAGCTTCCATCAATGAGATAGACTGTTTGTTTTTGAGCCATAATTGCTACTGAATGGGCCGCTTGTGATTACCTAATCATAATAACTGTAAAGTTTTAAAACATTAGAAGATTATTTTCTGGCACTAAATTTTAAACCAGACTCATTCCTATCCCAGGTTTTATCAGATAGTTCCTTTAGCTCGGTCACCCTTACTTTTTGTGTGGCAGTTAGCGGAAACCCGTTTTCATAAACCTCTATGAACCTTGGAACCATAGCAACAATAACTCGCTCTGCCATCCACTTGCAATACT
>SMWS01000037.1 GCA_004356685.1 Deltaproteobacteria bacterium | reverse complement strand
GATGAAGAGAGTTTTTTAGTAATCGATGCCGAATATATAGTGCCCAATTCACCCCCTGTGATAACTTCAGAACCTCCAACAGAGATAAAGGGAGAAGATAAGTTATTTGAATATAAAGTTGAAACTGATGATCCTGATGGAGATGAAATTGAAATTGCTCTGAAAAATTCTCCTGCAGGTATGACGATAGAGCCTGCCTCTGGTCTTATTAAATGGGATTTTACAGCAGAAAAACCGGGTAGTGAATACAAGATTGAAATAGTAGCAACTGACTCTGAAGGTGGGAATTACACGCAGGAAGTTACTCTTACAATTCCACAGAGTGAAGCAACTGATGAAAAGAAGGATGAAGAACAACCTTCTTCATAGCAACAACAATCCCAATAATATTCAAGCAGGTTTATTTTTATAACCACATACCATAATTTTTAGCCGGTTCTAATTACTTTCCTTATATAGGGTATCCTTAATTCTTTATGATCAGAGAACATAACTGCGTCCAGTTTGAAAGTCTATCCAAGTCATATTTTGACGGTGATAAAGAAATAAAGATTGTTGAAGATATAAGTGTTAGTTTTCCAAATGGAAAAACTACACTGATTTTGGGTAGAAGCGGGTGTGGAAAGAGCACTCTTTTAAATCTAATTTCGGGAGTTGATGTTCCCTCTAAAGGAAGAGTGTTGGTTAATAACTCTTCACTGAGTGATCTGAGCGAAAATGAAAGGACTCTTTTTAGAAGAAAACATGTTGGAATAATTTTTCAGTTTTTTTATTTGATCCCTTCCCTTACTGTCTTAGAAAATATTTTGTTTCCGCTTGAGCTCAATAACATCAGTGGCAATAAGAGTAGAAAGCTGGCGCATGAATTTCTGCAAAAGGTTGATTTAAATGACAAAGCGGATGTGTTTCCTGATACGCTTTCTGGCGGTGAGCAGCAAAGAGCGGCAATTGCAAGAGCTATAGTACACGACCCTCAAATTATCATAGCTGATGAGCCAACTGGTAATTTGGATAGCAAAACAAGGGATCAAATAATTAATATTTTGTTAAATCTAGTCAGTGACAAAAACAAAACCCTTATTTTGGCAACTCATAGCGAAGACCTGATTGATTTAAGTGATAATGCTTATTTGATTGAAAATTTAAAGCTCAAAAAGATTAAATAGATTCAATATTTCAAAAGAAATATTATTAAACAACTCACAGCTATATGATTCCGAAAAAAAGTTTATTTAAAATTTCTTTTAATCATTACTTAAAACATAAAATTCAATCTATTTTATTAATACTGGGTATATCTCTTGGGGTTGCTGTAATAGTTGCAATAGATATAGCAAACATAAATGCTAGAAAATCATTTGATAAATCTCTAAGGAGTATTAGTGGAAAGACTACTCATAACATTTATAGCAGTACTGCAGGGCTCAGTGAGGATTTATATTTTAGCTTAAGAAAAATATTGGGATATAAAAACATAATCCCGATAATTGAAGAGCCTGTATATTTAAAACAGTTTCCTGCTCAGCAATTTAAGATAATAGGCATAGACCCATTTTCGGAAAATTCACTGCTAAGTTTCTTTGGAAGCCATGATATAAGACTTGATTCCAGGTCCTTCGAACTATTTTTGACTGAGCCAAATGGGGCAATTATTTCGGATCAACTGTTATCTAAACTTGATTTGCAACTGGGGGGGTCCTTTTTTTTAAATTCTAATTCTACACAAAGAGAAATAAAAATTGTAGGAGTGATAGAATCTGGCAATCAAGACACCCTGGCTTTTTCGAATAAAATTTTAGTTGATATTGCAACAGCACAGGAGCTTGTTGATTATAAGGGAAGACTATCGAGAATTGATTTAAATCTTAAAAGCTATTCAAAGGACAAAATTGACGAAATAAAGAATTTTATCAATTCTAAATATCCAGAGTCTTATCTTATTAGATCAGACGCGGTAGCAAAACAGAGTAAAAAACTTACTAAATCTTTTGAGCTTAATTTAACTGCACTTAGTCTAATGACATTATTAATAGCATTTTTCTTAATCTATAATTCTTTTAACTACTCACTTGTGGTGAGAAGGCCCTTGTTTTCAATACTAAGATCAATCGGGGTGACTTCTAAAGAGATTTTTTATCTAATACTTACGGAGGCACTTATAATCGGTGCAGTATCTTCTGTTATTGGACTGGCACTAGGAATTATCCTTGGAGAATTCTCCGTTCGCTTAGTTTCAAATACACTCAGTAATATTTATTCTGTGTTTGGGCAGACTACTTTTGAAATATCTCCGCTCTCTTTATTAAAAGCTGTCGCTATAGGTATAACAGCTGTGTTTTCTGCGGCTATTATACCGTCGCTTGAGGCAAGGTTTATCGGGCCAGTTTCTCTTTCCAGCAGGTCTTATTTTAATTTAAGTTTTATGAGGTTTGTGCCATATCTATTCCTAACAGGCGCTTTCATGGTTTCTTTAGGTCTATATATCACGGTGTTTTCAGTATCCAGTATTCAGATTACATTTATCGGACTGTTTTTTATAATTATTGGCTACACTCTTTTATTGCCTGCATTGATGGTGATTTTAGGGAGAATACTGAACAGATTTGCAAGACCGTTTTTAGGGAAAATATATCTAATTGCCTGCAGAAACTACACCGGTTCAATTGATAAAAATTATATTGCCACCGCATCGCTCACTATAGCTGTTGCAGTTTTTTTGAGCATGACAGTTCTTATAGAAAGCTTCAGATCAACACTAACGCTGTGGTTAGAAAATACCTTTGCATCGGATGTATTTATCTCAGTAACCGACAGACCCAGTGAAAACAAAGGGCTGGATTTTAGTTTATTGCAAAAGATTAACTCTATAGATGGGGTTAAGAATATAGGATATTCAAGGAAAATCGAACTTATTACAGATGGCTACGGAAAATTGAATTTAATTGCGCTTAGTGAAAATCCACCTATAAACCCTCAGATTATTTCAGGACTTATCGGCGATTTTAAAGACTTAGACAGATTAGAAGGCGATACGGTTTTGCTATCTGAAAGTTTTAATAACAGATACAAAGAAAGACTGAAAGATGGATATCTCTTTATTCCTACAAAAAAAGGAAAACATAGATTTATAATAGCTGGTGTATTTTCTGACTTTGCAACCCAAAGAGGAACTTTAATTGTAAAGCATGATTTGTTCCAAAAATTTTGGGACGATAACAAAATCACCTCGATATCTTTAGACGTTTCACCCGGTTTTGAAATAGGTAATATCTTAAGGAACATAAGGAGCAAAATTCCTGAAAGTTATAATTACAGACTAAGCACAAATAGAGATCTTAAAGAGTCAGCCCACAAAATCTTTAACCAGACTTTTGCTATAACAAATGCCATGAGGATTATTGCGTTTCTGGTTGCATTTTTTGGCATACTAGGTGCACTTGTTGCGTTAGAACTCTCTAGAAAAAAAGAAATAGGAGTGCTTAGGTCACTTGGGGTGAAGGTTTCAGAAGTAAAAAATCTCATTTTTTTTGAAACCGGCATCATTGGTTTACTCTCTGGAATTCTTTCTATCCCACTTGGCTTAATTATGGCATATATCTTAGTTAATGTAATAAGTCTCAAATCATTTGGATGGACTATTGGCTTTTTGATAAAACCAATTTATTTAATTGAAGCTGTATTTATTTCATTATTAGCAGCGATGTTGGCAGGCATTTATCCTTCGAAAGTATTCTCAAAGATTAGAATATCTGAAGCTATAAGAGAGGAATAATTAATTAAATTTATGCGCAGTAAAATTATCTACTCTATTTTGGTTATATTAGTTCTCACGCTTTTTATTTTAATAATACTTAATAAAAGTGAAAACTACTTACAATCTGATTTTAAAACAATAAACATTTCTAAGGTGTTATCGAACGATATAGACAAAACGGTGTTCCAAAGAGCTACTAAACCAATAAAGTTTTATTTTCCGAAAGATCATGGATCGCATCCTGAATATCAAACCGAATGGTGGTATTTTACTGGTAATTTAAGAGATACGGATAATAATCGTTTTGGATACCAGCTAACTTTTTTCAGGCGAGCACTGGGCAGTAAAATCTCTAATGATAATTCTGCCTGGAGGTCAAACGAGGTATATTTTGCACATTTTGCGATAACTGACGTTAAAAATGAAAAATACTATTCTTTTGAAAAATGGAGCAGAGCAGTACCAAAACTAGCCGGATCTGACTCAGGAAATCTAGGTGTTTGGATTGATGACTGGAGGGTTACCGCTTATCTGGACAAAGGCTACCTGTTGGAATCAAATAGTGAGAATAAATCTATCTCACTTATTCTAAAACAGGCTAAAAAAGAGGTGTTAAATGGCAATAAGGGCTTAAGTCAAAAAAGCATGGAACCAGGCAATGCATCTTACTACTATTCTATTACAAGATTGAATACAACCGGGAAAATAATAATAGATGGCAGGGAGTATGTAGTAGAGGGGCTGAGCTGGTTTGATCATGAATGGAGCACAAGTGTACTAGCACCTAATCAAACCGGGTGGGATTGGTTTTCAATTCAGCTCGGTGATAACACAGATATTATGATTTATGTTCTTAGGCTTAAAGATGGCAGTGTTGATCCGTTTTCTTCGGGAACTTTTGTTGATAATTTAGGAAATGCAGAGCATTTATCAAGTTCGGACTTTTATGTAAATATAAAAGACTATTGGAAAAGCCCCAAAACCAATATTAAATATCCTTCAAAATGGAATATAACAATTCCTAAGCACAGTTTGACTTTAGACGTTGAACCAGTTTTAAATAACCAGGAGTTTAGTCATTCCTTTACCTATTGGGAAGGAGCTGTGAGAGTTTCAGGGGGTAATATTAGTGGAGAGGGTTATGTAGAGCTGACAGGATACTAGGCTGCAAAACTTAAATTTATTGAATATGAGTTTAAATATAATATTTTATGGATCACTGAAATAATAAGAAATTGAAACTATATTTTAGGAGTAGTAATGTCGGAAAGTAAAGTAAGAAAAATAAATCATATTGCACTTGCCGTAAATAGTTTGTCAGAGGCCGAGAATTTATATGTAAATGTGCTTGGATTTGAAGTTGAGCATCGTGAAGTAATTGAAGATCAGGGAGTTAAAACATCGATGCTACTGTCTAGGGAGGGTGAAACTTCTATTGAACTGTTGGAGCCTCTGGACGGCAGCTCACCTATTTCAGAGTTTCTCCTAAAACGTGGTGAGGGAATTCACCATATATGTTTTGAAGTTGAAAATATAGAAAATTATTTAGAGCATATGAAACTCTTAGATATTGAACTGATAGATGAAAGTCCCAGAATAGGCGCTTACGGGGCAACGGTTGCGTTTATACACCCTAAATCTATGAACGGAGTTTTAGTTGAGCTTGCCGAAATTCCAAAGGAAAAAACTTGAAGTCTGATTTTTATCACTTAACTTCTGTTTTCTTCTCAGTGTTTTTAGGCGCTTCATCAAGGTCTGTACCCTTTATTTGATCTGAGTCTTCTTTATTTGGAGTTACGTCTATTTCATCTGGTTCTCTCATTGATTTTTTAAATCCCTTAATTCCTTTTCCAAGAGCCGAGCCTAAATCGCCCAGCCTGCTTGGCCCAAATATTAATAGAAGTATTACCAGTATTATTATTAATTCCCAAGCGCCTATATTACCCATTATATATTCTCCTGTTGGACAAGGAGTACAAATCACCTGTCCTATAAACTTATTATATACTTATACAGTATAAATTGAATTTTAAGGATAGTAAAAAGTTAAAGTATAAGAAAAAAATATTTTAGGGCTGTGAAATTTGATTATAAACCTTTTCTAGTTCATTGGTTCGGCTTAGAATTCTAACTCCCATTTGAGCCTGAGCGCCTTGATTTGAAGGAGAGTTCCACATAACTTCCCCTTCGAGTCGTATGGGATTATTACCTGAATAGAGCACAACTGAGACCTTTGAACCTGGTGTGAGGGCTTTATAAGATTTTATTGCAATACCGCTTTTTGAAATATTATACGAATAGCCTTCTGTGTTAGGCCTATCTGTATGGCCGTATTTAACCCTTTCTTTGAAATTTATTCTTTTACTATTTCTCTTGTTTTCCATAGTTAAAAGAATACTTTGACAATATATAGTGTATTTTATTACTTTCAGGTTATAAATTCACCCATATAGGGTTAAATGTAATAAAACTAGCCTTAAGTCTGATGACCGCTGTCTATTATAAGCTTGAGTAAGTCGTGGCGGGTAATGATACCAACTGGCTTACCATCTTTTAATACAGGCATCCTAAAAACATTGTTGTCAATCATTATATTTAACAAATCAAAAACGCTGTCATCTTTATCTACATAAACATATGAAGTATTCATTATTTCTTCCGCTTTCATTGTCTTAGCAGATTTATACATATCTTCAATATTTTCTTTTAACATCCATTTGCCGAATAATTTTGGTGCATTGACCCTTGAGAATGGAAAGGTGCTCTTTTCTGCAGTGAATTCAGCTTCCGTAATAATTCCTAACATTTTCCCTTCGTTATCTACAACAGGTAAACATCCTATTCTGTTTTTGATCATTATCTTAGCAACATGTTCTAGAGTATTGTTACTCTTTACGGTGATTACTGGTGAGGCCATTAATTCTTTTACAAGCATAAATCCTCCAACAAAAAGTATAAAGATTTTATGAAAATATTACATGATAATTCAGATTAAAAAAAATTATTTTGCAAATGTGAGATTATAACAATAAGAATTAATAAAAGTAGAGTCCAGATAAAGATTGCTATTCTTGTAGATTTTTTTGCTCTGTTTTCTTCCCACCAGGTGCGAGGTCTTACACCCTGAAACAAAAAAGTTGCTACCCCTGCAAGATTTACACATATAATATTAACTGATAACAACAATAACGCCCCCAGTGCAAGTTCGTGAAAGCCTGAGCCCAAGCAGCATACCAAAAGTTACAAGTGGTGGTAGAAGGGCTACTGCGACCATAACTCCAATAAGCGCACTTGGAAGCCCCATAGTAAAAGAGAGCGTCCCTGCGCTTCCTGATGCAAGAGCCAGCACCACATCTCCCATACCTACCTGGGTTCTTGAAAACAGTTCTGGAATTTTGGGGTTAATGTTGAATAATATTCCAACTATTATTGAAAATATAAGAGCTATTAAACTTCCTGCAATATTAGATTTAATTGAATTTTTTAGTAGATCGAGATCTCCAAGCGTGGTTGCCAGAGCCAAAGCTACGTTAGGGCCTAAAAGGGGGCTATAACCATAGCGCCTATTATTACTGCGACGTTATCTTTTAGTATTCCAATTGATGCAACTATTGATGAAATTATAATAAGAAATACAAAAAATCCTGATAATTTAGAATTTGTCGAGATCCTTGTATACAGTTCCTGTCTGCTAATTCCTCTGCCTATTATTTTGTCTTCATTTTTATTTTGTTCGGATCTGTTTTCAGATTCCTGCTTCTTCTCCTCAATCTTAGGGACGGTTGCCTCAACAGGTAAAAGAATTATTCTAAATCCCTCAACATTTGAAAATGTATTTTCTAAAAGGTCTAAAATGGTCCCCGAATTTTCCGATGAAATGAGAATCTGGATATGGTTTTGATGCCCAGAAACCCTTTCACTCCACAGTCCGTGAATAGGATATTCACTTAGCTTTTCTTTTAGCCAGTCAATATTCTCTTTTGTCGGCAGGTAAAGTTCTATAAGACGTAGTGCCATAGTGTTTAGCTATAAATCTATCTTCTTAAGTTTTGAATTTATTGTAAAATGATGAAAACCAAGCTCCAGGATCAGAACCAGGTTTTTAAAAAAAATTACAAACCTATATGAAAATATAAATCTTAAGCGATTAAGGCGAATTATTTATAATAATTTTAGTGAGGCAAAAAAACCAGTCTGCAAATATCAAAAATATCAATCTTCACTATCTTCTAAGAACTTCTCAGCATCGATTGCAGCCATACAACCCGACCCTGCTGCAGTAATTGCCTGTTTGTACCTTGTGTCCTGAACATCTCCTGCTGCAAATACTCCGGGGATATTCGTTTCACTGGTACCCTCACTTGTGATAATATATCCGTTTTCATCGGTTTCTAATAGACCGTTAAATATCTTGGTATTGGGGTTGTGTCCTATTGCTATAAAAACTCCGTCGATCTTCATTTCTGTTATTCTTTCTGTCTCAATATTCTTTAGCTTAACCCCGGTTACTCCTTTTCCCTTCTCACCGAGTACTTCTTCCACAACGCTATTCCAGATAAATTTGATTCTTTCGTTCTTAAATGCTCTATCCTGCATGATTTTTGATGCTCTCAAGCTGTCCCGTCTGTGAATAACTGATACTTTAGAGGCAAATTTAGTAAGAAATGTTGCTTCTTCCATAGCGCTGTCGCCACCGCCTACAACGATAATCTCTTTATCTTTAAAGAAAAATCCATCACATGTAGCACATGTTGATACGCCGTGCCCAATAAGGTCTTTTTCAGAGGGAATACCAAGCATTCTTGCAGATGCGCCTGATGCAATTATAAAACTATCTGCTTGTACTTCAGTTTCACCGGATTTAATCCTGAAAGGGTGTTTAGAAAGATCGACTGAGTCAATATCAGATAACAGACACTTTGCTCCAAAACGCTCAGCCTGGTTTCTCATTGTATTTATTAAATCAGGTCCCATTATGCCGTTTTCAAATCCTGGATAGTTTTCTACATCGGTTGTTAGAGTAAGCTGTCCACCTGCTTCAAAACCTTCAAAAACAAGAGGCTCCAGGTTAGCCCTTGCCGTATATAATGCTGCTGTGAGCCCTGCAGGACCAGATCCCATAATTACCACTTTATATCTTTTTTTTAAATCGTTTTTCTCGTTCATCATTTATCCTAATTAAATAAAATTTATACTACATATGTAGCTATTATTTTCAATCTATCTATATTAATGTTTATATTTGGAATATTTTAGTGCTGATTAGATTCAAATTAAAATAGAATATACTAATAACATATTAAAGATGATTTATAAGGAGAATTAAATGAAAAAGCTGCCTTTACATAATTTTCATTTGGAAAAAGGTGCTGAATTTATAGAAAGTAGCGGTTGGTTACTTCCTAAGAAATATGATTCTGTAAAACTAGAGTATGAGAGTGCAAAAAACGGGATAGCAGTGATTGATTTTTCAAGCAGGGGAAAGATAAGGCTCAGCGGCAAAGAATGTTTTAAGTTCATGCAGGGAATGTTATCAAATGATGTTATAAAGCTGCAGAGCGGTAAAGGGGTTTATGCAACACTTTTAAATGTAAAAGGAAAGATGATAGCGGATCTGTATCTGTATAAAGACGGTGAGCAAGCGTTTTTAGACTTAGAACAGGGGTTAAACAAAACTATCTCTGATCTTTTACTTAAATACAGGCTTTCATACAAGGCTAAAATAGAAGATGTAACCGATAAGTTTATTCAGCTTTGCTACATAGGCCCCAAATCTACCCAGTACTTGAGTGAATTATTAAATGAGGATTTATCTAAATTAGGCGATCCCAGTTTTATTAAGAAAAACGTTGATGATTTTGAAGTGTTTATAGTAAAAGTAAAAAGGTCGTCTCAGCAGGGGTTTGATTTATATTTTCCAATAGATTGCCAAGAGTCAGTTGAAAAATTTCTTATAAAAGAATCAGGTGGACTAAAGCCAAAATTTATAGGGCTGGATACCTATGAGGTTTTAAGGGTTGAAGCTGGTATTGCCAAGTACGGGGTCGATATGAACGACAGTACTATTCCAATAGAGGCAGGACTATGGGACGCGCTTAATTTTGAAAAGGGTTGTTATATTGGTCAGGAAGTAATAGCAAGAATTAAATGGAGGGGCCGTGTTAACAGACATCTTGTAGGAATTGAATTAGAGGGTGAAACTACAGCAGATCCGCAGGATAAAATTTTAATAGATGAAAAAGAGATAGGATTTGTTACAAGCTCGGTATATTCATACAAGAGTAATAAAATTATTTGTATGGCTTATTTAAGAAGAGAGTTTAAAGACCCAGGAACAGGCGTTAAAGTGTTGGTTGATAATCAAAAAATCGATGGCAAAGTATTTAATTACAATAACTAAGCTGAAAAAAATTAAATATCTGCAGATATATACTATTAATTCTTAATATATGATTTATAATAAGTTAGAGTGGCGGGGTGTAAATATAATTGTAGTACTAGTTTAAGAGGGGTTTATTAACAAATGCTTTTTGATTCT
>SMWS01000036.1 GCA_004356685.1 Deltaproteobacteria bacterium | reverse complement strand
CAAACTTCGTTTGAATTAAAAAAAAGTTTAATATTTGAAGAATAATAAACATCTTTTATATATTTAGTAATTATTTCAATAGTCGACTCATCATGAAAATGGGCTGTTTTTGTTTCAGGGCGAGGGTAATAAACATATCCTTCATAAATTTTATTTTTATGAATAATTTTACAGGCAGAAAATGAGAAGTCCTCTGCGGGTTTATCTGCAAACCATTTTACATTTCTAAAAGTGTACTCAGGGTTTATTAACTCAAACTTTTTTGGAAAAATGTTTATATTTAAAGTTGCCGGATAATAATTGTAGAGGTCTAATCCAAGTTTTTTGAAATAAGGAATCTGCATTTTTATTGAACCTGAAGGATAGGGGCTATTTTTACTTATTCCTGAAGCAACCCGGTAACCTTTTACAATTTTTCCTTTTATAATATTTTTAAACAAGATTTCATTTAATAGATGTTGGGGATATAATGTTTATTATTGTAAAATAACTGTTCCGGTAATATCTTCATATAAAAATTTATTTTTACCAAGCGAATTTTTGATAAATGTTGAATAATATAATTTTTCACAATCCCAGGTGTACAAAAAGCAGGGAAACGCTAAAAATTGTAGAAGAAAATAATCTAGACCTAAAAATCATAGAATATCTAAAAACTCCACCAAGCGTAGAAGAATTAGATTATGTTTGCAAGAAATTGGAAGTAGACCCAAAGGACATTATTAGAACTAAAGAGAAGCTATTTGCAGATTTAGGGCTTTCTATTTCCAGTAATAAATCAAGAACAGAGTGGTTGAAAATATTATCGGAAAACCCAAAATTGATAGAAAGACCGATAGTTATCTATAACAATAAGGCTGTTATTGGCAGACCCCCTGAAAAAGTATTAGAGGTTATTTAGCAAATATCATATTTGCTTTTAACTCTAAAATTATAAATTCAACTAAATTAATATATATTTTCATTGGAAATTTATTAAATTTAATATTACAATTCTATGAATAATGTAGTAGAGTAATATCTATATATAGAATAAGGATGGAGGGTCTAATACAATGGCTAAGTCAATGACAAAATCTCAACTCGCTTCTGAACTGTCGGAAAGAACCGGGATAACAAAAAAAACTGCCACGGCTGTTTTAGATGAATTAGCTGAAATATCCTACAAAGAAGCAGAAAATTCCTTTACTTTACCAGGAGTAGGGAAATTAGTTCTCATCCAAAGAAAGGCAAGAAAGGGCAGGAACCCGGCTACAGGGGAAGAAATAGATATCCCTGCTAAAAAAGATGTAAAATTTAGGGTATCCAAAGTATGTAAAGACAGCATACTCTCAAAATATAAGATGTTTGGTTTGTCTTAAGACTTTACTGGTATATTAAATTTTACTTTGCCAGACTGCTCTACCTACGAAAAACGGGCCAAGGCTTTCTAGATACTCGGATGTTTGCCTTGTTTTTCTCATAGCCTCGATGCATGCGGATAAAGGGTGTAGTTTTTTACCAATAACTCCGATAACAAAATCGTTATCGTTTTTGTCGATCCCATGACAAGATAGTCTGATGTCTTTTGCAAAGCCTGCTTTGCCAAATTTAAACCCTAATTTTCCATGTTCACCCAGTATTGCTCTCTGTTCATCTTCTGGAAGGCTCTCAAAATTCTTTTTTCTTCTAAGCGGGTACCAGATTGCCCATCTCCAGTCAGGGTCTAAAACCTTTTTTTTAGGACCGGATAACAGGGTTTCCTGCAGATTGGTTTCATATCCAAATGAATAAGTTCTTCCAAACATGGTAAATTCAGATTTGATAGAAAGGTTTTTAAATGGTTCCTCATTTAAAATTTCTCTAAGAGTTGTTGCAAAATAACTCGGATTTTCATTCATGGTAAGAAATCCAATTCCATGAGGGTCGTTAATATCAATATATAAAACTCCATCGATGTTCGATTTTCTTAAAAATTTTGTTATGGTATTTATTTCGAAGCAATTACCAAATGCAAAGAATTGAAAAAATAATCTCCTGTCCAGTGATATTACTGTTCCATCCTTCATTCTTCCCTTTTCGGATAGATCCAGTTGTTCTTCATCAGAAGTTTTAGTCATATCAATCCCACCTCAAATTAATTTTAATCTATATTACATGAGGATTTATTTTTCTGTATAAAATAAACTAATTGTTTTAAAGTTGCTAATTTGCTAAACTAAGGTTCCAAAATATTTAGAAAGAGGAAATATTAAAATGGGAAAATATCCAGAGGGATTAGACATTGCAGTTAACTACAATTTTTATGATGCGGTTTTTCAGAGAAGGTCCAGAAGATTTGGACTGGGAATGGAGATCGACAAGGGTCCTCTTAAATATAAATCTAAGCATGAGCCTGTATCACTATCCGAAGTTGAAGAAGCAATACTGGTATGGACAGGCCTTGGTATAAAAGGGATTAATCTTTCTGATTTTCCGCCACATGTGGGTCTTGATCTTGAAATGCAGTTTACAAGCAAGACTATCCCGGCTCTTGGAGATGTTCATAGAACAGAGCTTTTTTATACAAACGATGAAGGCACCTACATGATCAAAATGCATGACAAAAAACCCGAGGATTTTAGGGGTCTTGAGGCATTAAGTAAAGAAAAAAGAATTGATAAAATTGTAGAATTGTTTAGAGAGTCAAAAATCAAAATTCATGACGGAAGAGCTGATCTGCCTAGCAAACCCCCCGGTATTGCCGCACATAACCTGTGGAATGTAAATAAACCCGGTACTTCAGTTTTTATGCCCGTCACTGATTTATCTGCCTGTATTATCAATCTCTATTTATTTTATATGCGCCCCGACCACCGATTTAACTTCGTAGATGAGCTTCATGGAATGAGACCTCCTGGAACCGCATCCTGGCTTAAGAAAGGATTTTTAAACGAGGGCATGAGGATGCCGCTTATAGAAGCAGAACTGAGGTTTGCAAACGGTTATATAGCAGAGCAGGCATTTATGGGTCAAAATATGGCGTTAGCTCTACAAACTCTTGGTCTCGGAGGATGGCTTTTCAGCGGATTTGCAAGCATGTTTATGCTTGGAGGAACTCCTTTTCACAGAGGTCTTGGATTTAGGTTTATCACACCCGAGATTAAAGGGGAATCAGGAAACCCCAATCCTGTTGCAGTTGGCAAAGACGATATGTTTCATGCCTTTTGTCCGCCTTATTACAAGGATATGGGAGAAGCCGTGGAAGCTCTTAACGACCTAAAATGGGCAAACTGGGAATCCCATAAGATGCCATACAAAAATCCTGAGGGGGTATTGCAGGAAATTGAGAGACCTAGCAAGGAAGAGCTACAAGTTGTAAAAGATATTTGCAACTATGTTTATGATACTTACGGGAGGTTTCCTGCTTTTTCAGATCCGATGTTTTTGAGATTTATGGTTCAGGCTCACCATCTTGATTTGGATTTTTATGATGAATATTATCCTGAGGGCGCTTATACAGATAACTGTAAAAATCATTTTAACCTGTGGCACCCAGATGTTTCCGACCCTTTTAAAGATAAGGATTAGTATTGGAAAATAATAAGAATACTAATTATTACCCAAGGCTTTTTTCATAACGTCAATTGGCGCCTTTTTATTAGTCCAGTATTCAAAGCTTTCTGCGCCTTGATAGAGCAACATTCCTAAACCTGGTGCCGATCTATGTCCAAGAGATTTAGCCTGTTTTATAAGCTCTGTTTCCTTGGGATTATAAACAAGATCATATACACATGAGTTCTTTGGCAATGATTCCAGAGGTATGTTTAACGGATCGTGCCCAATCATGCCGGCAGAAGATGAATTGATAAGTAAATTAGAGTTTTCCAGGCACTTTTTTATTTCACTATGATCTTTAAGGTCTGCAGAATTGATTTCAATACTGCTGAATCGTTTTAAAAAGTAATTTGCAAGTTCTAAAGCTTTGATTTTGGTTCTGTTAATTATAGTGATTTTCTTTGTTCCACTTATGCAAAGACCTGATAGCACAGCTCTTGCCGCCCCGCCTGCGCCGATTAAGCAGGCTGATATCTCACTGAATTCTCTTATGCCCAATTCGACTTCCAGGTCTTTTAAAAAACCGCCAACATCGGTGTTATGACCAAAAAGTTTGCCGTCATTATTTTTGACCGTATTAACGGCACCCGTGTATTTTGCTTCATCAGATATTTCATCCAGGCAGTTTATGATGTCTTGTTTATGTGGAATTGTTACGTTTATACCCTGTATGTTTAATTGTCTGATTGAGTTTACAGCAGCACTCAGATTTTGAGGAAGAATATCAAAAGCCAGATAAACACAGTTGAGACCGAGTTTCTGGAATGCAGCATTATGCATAGGTGGAGAAAAGCTGTGCCCTATTGGATGGCCAAAAATACCGTATAATTTAGTAGATGAGCTTATATCCATAATAAAATCAGCTGATTAAATTGTCATCAAAATACTTATTTGCAGTCATGATATCATCAGAAATTGCTTTTTTTAGTTCATCAATTCCGTCAAACTTCTTTTCGTCCCTAAGCCTGTTTAAAAATTCAATTCCGAGGTTTTTGCCATAAACTTCATTATTAAAATCGAAAATATGAGATTCTATAAGCAGGCTGTTTTTACCAAATGTGGGTCTGAAACCTATATTTGTTATACTTTTATGGACCCTGTTTTCTAATTTGCACAATGTTATGTAAACGCCGGGTTTAGGCAGCAAATCCCAGTCTGTTTTAAGGTTAGCCGTTGGAAATCCTAGTATTCTTCCTCTTTTTTCGCCCTCGATTATTACGCCTTCTAAACAAAAGTTCCTGCCCAAGTATGCATTTGCCTCTTTAATTTTCCCTTCTTGGATTAGTTTTCTTATTGTAGTGCTGCTGATAATATCACTTCGGTTAGTTATAGGTTTTACTATAGTAGTCTCAAATCCCAGCTCATTTCCCATCTTTTTAAGAAGCTCCGAATTGCCGCTTCTGTTTTTACCAAATACAAAATCGGGCCCTACAAACATCTTTTTTATATTGAGTATGTTTACTAGTGTATCATTTATAAAACTTTCGGCTGTAATTTTCGAAAAAGCTTCGTTGAAGCTAAAGCAAACAGTTAGGTCTAATCCTTCCTTTTCAAATAATCTTACCCTTTTTTCAAAAGGGGTTATAAACGGAAGCTTTGTTCCTGTTAATACTTGCTGAGGGTGAGGATTGAATGTAATTACACATGAAGACAAACCGCTTTTGCCTGCTTCTTTTTTAACCTGATCAATTATAGATATATGTCCCAGATGAACTCCATCGAAGATTCCTATTGTGGCGCATACCTGCCTGCCTATATTTTCTTTGGGATCGATTAGTAATTCCATGTCTAATTTTTCCAGAATGAGGGAGTAAATATAACAAGGATTGCAAAAAGTTCTAGTCTGCCAATTATCATAAGAAATGAAAGGACGATCTTACTTAAATTTGAAAGAGCGGCGTAATTGCCGGAGGGCCCTACAAGCTCCATCCCTGGTCCTACGTTGCCAATAGTAGCCGCACATGCGCTAAATGCGGTAATAATTGAAACATCATCAAGAGTTAAAATTATTGTAGAGAGAGTAAATATAAAGATATATATTATAAAGAAATTAATAATACTCGAAACTATATTGTCTTCTAAAACGTTTTTACCAAATCTGATAGGCAGAACAGCGTTTGGATAAATATTCTTTTTTATTTCTCTAAAAGCATGTTTAACCAGGATAACAATTCTCATTACTTTTATAGACCCTGCCGTAGACCCGCTGCAGCCTCCAATAAACATTAATATTATTAATAGCCATTTGGAAAATACGGGCCATGTGTCATAGTCTGTAGTTGTAAATCCCGTAGTAGTTGATATGGAGATTACATTAAAGGCTGAATATCTAAACGCATCGAAGAGGCTTGGAATCATATATGTGAACAGATCTATTGTTACTAAAGTTACGCTTGCAAGGAGGATAAAAACATAAATTTTAAATTCAGGATTAGAAAATAACTTTCTAAACTTTCCTCTGGAAAGCCAAAATAAAAGTGCAAAATTTATTCCTGAGATAAACATAAAGGCAATGATAGTAAACTCCACTGCAACACTGTTGTATGCGCCGATGCTAAGGTTTTGATTTGAGAAACCACCTATGGAAACAGTACTGAATACATGAATTATTGAATCAAAAATAGGAAGTCCTAATAATTTTAATATGATAAATAGGATAAAAGATAGAAATAAATATATTGCCCATAAGTATTTTGCCGTTTCTGCTATACGAGGGGTTAATTTTTCAGCCGATGGTCCCGGGGATTCCAGATTCATAAGCTGCATACCACCTACAGAAAGTTTGGGTAAAATCGCAATTGCCAGAATTAGTATTCCCATCCCGCCAAGCCACTGCGTAAAACTTCTCCAAAATAAGATTCCATGAGTAAGTATTTCAATGTTTTCTACGGTGCTTGCTCCCGTAGTAGTAAACCCTGCTGTGGATTCAAAAAACGCGTCTATGGGGTTACCAAAAACGCCGTATATTAAGTAAGGCAGGGCGCCAAAAGCAATAGCGCAAATCCAGCAAAAGCTTGCGATGAAAAAACCATCTTTTCTATTAAATTCATCAATCTTTGAGCCCGATTTAGTTATTTGTTCTGCACAAAGTCCGACAATAAAAGTAACGATTCCAGAAATTAAAAATGAATAGAGGTCGTCCTCTTTATAAATAAGAGAACAAATGGATGGAATGAGCATTAGAAGTCCAAGGAGTTTTAAGAACTTGCCCAGTATATTTACACAATGTTTTAAGTTCACTATGATAAGATGTTTTCTACGGTTTTTACAGCCCCGGGTAGAGAAAAAATAATTAGCCTATCCCCTATTTCAGATACATAGCTGCCCTTGGGAATTATTATTTCATTTCCCCTCACAACAATTCCTACTATAGAATCTTTGGGAAATCCTGCCTTGTGAAGAGGTATACCCAGTATTTTTGTTTTTTCGTGTATCATAAATTCTAATATTTCGGCTTTTCCTTCTTCAATAAGCGCTATGTGAGCCACACCCTTTAGATGGAGCATGCTGAGAATTTCATTTGCAGTTGAAAGCCTTACGCTTATAGCCCTGTCTACTCCTATAGATTCGATTAAATCTATGTAATCAGGCTTTGTATATAAGACTGTTGATCTCTTTGTGCCAAGATTTTTAGCAAGAAGTGCGCTTAAAATGTTTTTTTCATCATTTCCTGTAAGCGCTATATAATAATCTGCAGAGGCTGCTCCGGCTTCTTTTAGTATTTCTTTGTTTGTAGCATCTCCATCGAAAACCATTACGTCGGGCAGTTCCTCCGCAATTATTTCTGCTCTTTCATGATCATTTTCAATCACCCTCACTTCTATATCACTTTCTAAAAGGGTTTTTGCAACCCTTCTCCCTACTCTCCCTCCTCCTGAGATAATAGCTAAATCTACTTTTTCTCTTTTTACGCCAAGCAGTGCTTCTAATTTGTCAGAGATACTTGGTATGCCCAATGCAAATACATAATCGCCTTTCTTAAGCCTCGTATCTCCCGTCGGTATTGATATTTCCCCATTTCTAGAAATTGCTACAAAAATCCAGGCCTGAGGCGGATCCATTTCAGAGAGTTTTTTTCCTTCGATTGGAGAATTATCTTCTATCCTAAGCTTAAGCATTTGGATTTTCCCAGAAGCTAGAGTCTCTGTTTTCCATGCAAAAGGAGTGCTTATAAGATTCGCTATTTTTTCAGCTACCAGCATCCCGGAGTTAACTACTGTAATTTGTGGTATCTGGATTGCCTGAGGGTATTCAAAATAATCGGGATCTCTTATTCTTGCAATAATTTTTTCTATGCCTATTGTATGAGAAATGATCGAGGCCAGTATGTTGGTCCTGTCATTGCCAGAAACTGCAAGCATTATATCGGCTTTTTCAATTTCTGCCTGTTTCAGAACATTGGGGTTATCTCCTTCACCATGAATAACAAGGGCGTCTAAGTGTTCTTTTGCATATTCAATCCGATGTTTGTCTTTTTCAATTATAACAATGTCATGTTCATCTGAAAGGTTGCTGGCAAGAAATGTTCCTACTTCCCCTGATCCAATTATTACTATGCGCATAATCTATAATTTTGTTATGTTAAGGCTGGTTTGTTTTGCAGGAATTTTAATCTCAGTAAGTTTGATGCTCCAAGAACAAATATTGCAATAGAGATAAGCTGAGCCTGAGAAAACCCGTCAATAAAGCTTGGAGTAGTGCTTCTTATAAACTCTATAAAGAATCTTTGGAAACCTAAAATCATAAGCATTAATGAAAACATCCACCCAGAGGGAAAGTTATATTTTCTAATGCCCCAAAGCAATAGAAAAACAAATGACATGATTATTGTGTCATATATTTGAGTGGGGTGTACACTTTCAGTTGTTGGAGGTGAGCCACCTGGAAATGATAAAGCCCAGGGAACAGTTGTAGGTGTTCCATAGTCGTCGCCTACAAGCAAACACCCTATTCTTCCAATTCCATATGCCAGTATTAAAGCCGGCGCAGCACAATCGGTAAGCGTCCAGAAACTTGTTTTTTTCCATATACCTACAAGAAATATCAGGAATGAAGCAGCGAATAGACCTCCCAAGAATGTTAAACCTGATGATAAGAATCTAAGGGGTTCATTAAAAAATTCAGAAAATGTTACATTTTGAATTAAAAAAAATATTTTAGCTCCTCCGAGTCCGCCAAAAAGTATAGCAAGCAGTACCCAGTCAGCCAAAGAGTCGTCCAATCCTTTTCTCTTAACTTCTAAACCCAGGAATATATATCCTATAAGATACGCTATAGTCACCATTACAGAGTATGACGAAACAGTTACACTTCCTATTTGAATAAGATCCGGATACATGTTTCCCCTCAAATGATATTAGTTAGTTTGTTAGTCTAAAAAGATGACCAGTATAAATTATATTTCAATAACCTTTAGAAATGTTGATTAGAATTTTAGCTTATTTATATTGATTTTACCGGCGGCCATTTACTCTAAATATCATGCTTATCTGCATCAATGATTCTAAGCCTTATATTATTGCTCCCATTCCATGTATTTATTTCAGGAGTGAAAATAATATCGATCTTATTTTTTGGTTCTAATTCCAGCTTAGAGTTAAACCATACTGCATCATAAGTTTTTGTGCCATTTTTGAGTTTTAAACTTAGATGTTTTTCCTTGAACATCTTCGTGCCCACTATCTCTAAGGACGTTGATAGGAATACAGGCTCGGGGTTTCCAATTCCGTAGGGAGCCAGGTTGCCGAATTCCGAAATTAGTTCTTTACTGAGATTGTTAACGTCCAATAACCCATCCACCTTTATTTTCCTTATATATTTATCTTTAAATCCCTCAAGCGCTTTATCGAATTTAACTCTAAATTCTTCAATATTGTGCTGTTTAATGGTTATGCCTGCTGCTAGATCATGACCGCCAAATTCCTCAAATAATTCACTACACTCAGCAAGCGCTGTATAGATGTTTATTCCTTCAAGGCTCCTGCCAGAGCCCTTCCCCATACCACTGTCATTAACTGCTATAAGAAAGGTTGGTTTTAAGTATTTGTCTACAATTCTGGAGGCAACAATGCCTATTACACCCTGGTGCCAGTTTTTTGAGGCTAGGACTATTGAATTAGATTCTTTAAACAGTGGCTCAGAATCTATCATTGAAAAAGCTTGTTCTAATATATTGGCCTCTATACCCTGCCGGTTCGAGTTTTCTCTGTTAAGCCCCAAAGCAAGCTCTTTTGCAGATTTAGGGTCGTTTGAAATAAATAGTTCTACAGCTTGCTTTGCAGTATTTAATCTTCCAGAGGCGTTAATTCTTGGTCCAAGCCGGTAGCCTATATCAAATGAACTAACATCACCTGTAATGCCGCTGGCTTCTTTTAGCGCTATAAGTCCCAGCCTTTTTGGCGTGGTCATTCTTTTAAGGCCTTCTTTTACTAAAATCCTGTTTACGTTAGTTATCGATCCGCAGTCAGCAACCGTGCCAAGTGCAACTAAATCAAGGTATGCTCCCAGGTTTGGTTCTTTACCCTCGAAAAATCCTGTTTCCCTGAGCGTTCTTCTCAGTGCAAGAGCAAGGTTGAATATCACTCCAACTCCTGTTATTTCTTTGCCAGGGTAGCTGCAATCACTTAGCTGGGGATTAAGAACAGCAATTGCTTTTGGAATTTCCTCGGGCGGCTTGTGATGATCTGTTATTATAAAATCAATACCAAATTCCTTTGCCTTTTCTACTTCATCTACTGCTGTGATTCCGCAGTCACCTGAAATAATAAGCTTAACTCCTTGATCGTTTAGCTTTTTTATAGCCTCTATATTGACGCCATAACCCTCTGTAAATCTATCTGGATTGTAATAGGTAACCCTGCCGCCCAGTTCTTTTAAAAAGTTGTACAACAGTGCCGTTGATGTAACTCCATCTACATCATAGTCACCATAAATTCCAATCTTTTCCATGTTTTCTATTGCTTTGATAATTCTTTGTACTGCCTTGTCCATTCCGCTCATGAGAAAAGGAGAGGGTAGGTCAAAAAGACTGGAGTTTAAAAACTGATGCGCCTCTTCTACTGTATTTATTCCTCTGTTTATTAGCAGTTGGGCAGTTATTGGAGAAATATTTAAAGATTTACTTATTTTCTCACTTAATTTTTGATTTTCTTTTTGTAAAATCCAGCTTGTTTTCATTTAAAAGGGGTATAAGTATTTTTATATAATAGTATATCAGGGCTTAACTAAAGATTCTAAGCTACTTTTAACCTGCCTTACTTTCAAATTATTTTTTAGATTTTAAATGACTTTCTATAGCTCTTAATCCTAAATTATAGCTATATGTTCCAAAACCAGATATTACACCTACTGCCACTGCAGATATATATGAATGCTGTCTAAATTTCTCTCTTTTATAAATATTAGAAATATGTACTTCAACTGTGGGAACGTTTGTAGAGAGTATAGCATCTCTAATTGCAACACTAGTGTGAGTGTATGCTGCAGGATTTATTACTATCCCATCGATACTGCCCAGAGAGTTCTGTATTTTTGTAACAATCTCGCCTTCACTATTTGATTGAAAATATTGCACTTTTAATTTAAGTGATTTAGCTTCTTTTTCGATCTGTTTATTAATATCATCAAGAGTGGTGCTGCCATAAATGTCCGGCTCCCTTTTTCCAAGCATGTTTAGGTTTGGACCGTGTATTATCAATATTTTCATTTTAGTCTAATTCCTCTGCAACTTCATAAGTTTTTCTGCTAATTGATTTTGAAGCAATAGACAGCGATAATTTTGTTTTAAGGTGAGGATCATGCGGGGCTTTTTTCAGCAGCAGCACTAAAATTTCGGCTGCTTTATCGTAGTATCCCTGGTTTATGTATAGATCTGCCATGGTTTCGGTTATTAAGTTTACCTCGGATGTTTTACTATTTATGCGGTCGTAGGAATCACTGAGTTTGTTTTTGATGTTTTTTGTAATATCAAAATGAGGGCTCTCTGTAGCATTTTTATTTTTTAAGCTTTCAATTTCGAACAAAGTCTGCGATTTATTGCTGCCAAAAATAAACTTTTTGTATAACAGATCGAGAGCCTTTTCCGTATCATTTTCACTGTTATAAATTTTACTAAGCATATCGAGCGCTTTTTCGTTATTGGGCGTCAGATCAATAATTTGCCCAAGATATTTTTTTGCTTCATCTATCATCCACCTTTCATAATAAATCTCAGCAATCATTAATTTTGCAGATAGGTTGCCCTGGTTTTGTCGCAGTTCAGAAAAAAGTATTGAAAGCGCTTTATCGCAGTCTCCAAGCGATTTACTGATACCTGCAAGCATTAAATTATTATTAGGATCTTCTGCGAATTCTTCTTTTAATGATAGCAGAAGTTTGGTTATAGAATCGGCGTCTGTATTCATTTGGGCAGATATGATTTTTAAAGAGTTGCTTCTAATAGATTAAAACTGTTTTCTCGCTCTTGCAAGTAAATCATCCACTTGCTCATCTTTTCGTTCTATCCAGCCTTTTTTTGTCTTTGGTTTAATGCGCAGCGGATCGGTAAATAATTTGACCAAAATGGCAAACGGCATGAACATAGTAAAATAAAATACAGTTAATATTACTCGTGCCTGAAAGTTGCCAATCTTTTGAGCAACCGGTTTCCACCATTCCCAGATCCTTTTGTACACTGGTAGTTTATGGGTAATTTCTTCTGGTTTTTTTTGTTCATGCATCGAGGTTGTTGTAACCAAAACTATAACTCTGATATATAAGTAATTATTATTTCAGTGTTTGAATTAATAATCAAGAAAGATTGGTCGTCGAAATTATAGCTTTTTGAAATAAACTTAAAATTCCTAAAAATTGTTGTTTACAAAGTTCTACCAAAAGGAAAATACTCAAACCCTAATTCTTTTAACTTTCTAGGATCATAGAGATTTCTTCCATCAAAAATAACCGGAGTATTCATTAGTTCTTTAAGCTTATTGAAATCAGGCTGTCTGTACTGATTCCATTCTGTGTGTATAACAAGTGCATCTGCACAAGTGCATGCTTCATAGTTATGTTCAGCATAATTTATCTTATTGTCAAAATAAGCTTTAGCATTTTCTATAGCTACCGGATCATGGGCTGTAACTATAGCTCCTTTTTCAATTAGTTTTTGTATTATGTAAAGTGAAGGAGCCTCTCTAATATCATCAGTGTTCGGCTTAAAAGATAATCCCCAAACACCAATTTTTTTATCTTTTAAATTACTGTTAAAATGATTTTCTATTTTTTTCCAAAAAATCTCGCGCTGATCATTGTTTGCTTCATCTACAGCAGAGCACACCTTTAATTTGTATCCGTTTTCTTCAGCTGTCTGAATAAGAGCTTTTACATCTTTTGGAAAACAAGAACCCCCATAACCAACACCCGGAAAGAGAAAAGCTCTTCCAATTCGCTCGTCTGACCCCATTGCTCTACGTACATCGGATACATCCGCGCCGATTCTTTCACAAAGATTAGCTATCTCGTTCATAAAGGAAATTCTGGTTGCAAGCATCGCGTTTGATGCATATTTAGCAAGTTCAGCAGACCTAATACTTACAATTTGAGTTCTGTCTGACGATCTCATATATGGCTCATAAAGCTGCTTTAGTTTTTCGCCTACTTCTTTTTTGTCTACCCCTATAACCACACGGTCGGGCTTCATGAAATCTTCTACAGCAGCGCCCTCTTTTAGAAATTCGGGGTTAGAGGCAACATCAAACTCTATATTGGTTTCTTTACTCACTGTATCTTTTATCATTTCACTTGTTCCAACAGGGACAGTGCTTTTTGTCACAATTATTTTATAGCCTGTCATGTGTTTACCAATCGATTTAGCCACTTGCGTAACTGAGGACAGATCTGCAGACCCATCTTCTTTTGGAGGCGTGCCCACTGCAATAAAAACTATTTCTGACTGGTCTAATGCGCTTTTAAGGTCAGTGGTAAATGTCAGGCGCCCTTCGTCATAGTTTTCTTTTACAAGGTTTTCGAGTCCTGGTTCAAAGAAAGTAACTTTACCTTTGGAGAGGCTCTTGATTTTTTCTTTGTCTATATCAACACATGCTACATTGTTTCCACTTCCTGCAAAGCATGCCCCTGTAACCAGTCCTACATAACCTGTTCCTATCATGCATATATTCATACTGAAAGACTCCTCCCAACTTTTATAAAGCCTTAAATAAACGGATAAAAGTAACTAAAATGCCGTAGTTAATCAAATTGGCTTTAGTAATTTGTTATTATTTTAATTATCTTATCAAATTCTTCAATTTTTAGCAGTTTTGATAATATACTATAAACAAGTAAGCCTACAAAAACACAAAGCCCCAGCATAAAAACTTTTTCAAGCGAAAAATCACTCTCAGTCCAATCCTGAAGCTGAGAAATTTTAAATACGGATATTCCCATAATAAAACCTATAATTATGATTTTAGACATATATTTTAGAAAATCTGCGATTTCGATTTTGACTATTTTTTTATTTATAAAATATATCAGCAGGGAAATATTTAGTATGGAGGATGCTGAGCTTGCAAGCGCAAGACCTAGGTGATTTAGTTCAAGTCTGAAACTAAGCAGGTAACCGAGCACAGCGTTTAGAATAAATGCACACAGTGCCACATATACAGGGGTCTTAGTATCTTTTTGCGCAAAAAATGCAGGAACAGTGATTCTTATGAGGCCAACTGCCCAAAGTCCTATTGCATAACCAAATAAACACTGTGAGGTAAATATCATTTGCTCATATCCAAATTCTCCTCTCTGGTACAAAATATTGCAAATAGGCTTGCTTAGAGCAATTAGTCCAATAGATGCAGGAATTAAAATATAAAATAATATCCTGATTGAACTGACATATGTTTCCCTAAACTTGCTCAGATCACCTTTGGATATATAGGAAGAAAAATTTGGCAAAAGAACGGTTGCAAGTGATACAGCTATAATTCCAAGTGGGAATTCAACTAATCTTTCCGATAAAAAAAGATAAGATATCGTACCCTCGGGCAAGTAAGATGCGTACTGGGTGTTTACAATAATATTTAAGTTATAAACTGCAAGTCCAAATATCTGTGGAACAATTAATGTAAATATTCTTTTAACATCAGGATTACTAAATAGAAGCTTTGGTTTGAATGAAAAGTTCCTGCTTTTTAGAAATGGTATCTGAAATAGAAATTGTAATATTCCACCAATGATTACCCCAATTGCCAGTGAAACAATGGGAATATCAAAATTACTGTGTAGTACTACAGCAAAAAGAATTATACAGCAGTTAAACAGTACCGGAGAAAATGAAGGAGCGAAAAAATGTTTTAAAGAGTTTAAAATGCCCATCGAAAGCGCAGTCAGGGAGATAAAGATAATATAGGGAAACATTATCCTGTTTAGAAGTACTGCAAGATCAAATACTTCATCACTAAAACCGGAGGCAAAGATTTTTACTATATAAGGAGAGAAGATAATTCCAATTAAGGAAATTAGGATTAGCAAGCAAACAAGAATAGTAAAAATAGTGTCTGAAATGACCTTTGCTTTTTCCTTCCCCCCGTGTTCTAACCTGCTGGTGAATACAGGGATAAATGAAACTGTCAGTGCGCCTTCTGCAAATAGTCGTCTGAGTAAGTTTGGAATTCTAAAAGCAACCCAAAATGCATCAGTAACCTGTCCGGCGCCAAAAAGGGATGCTATTACAATATCACGAACCATCCCCAGTATTCTGCTTAGGAAAGTAAAAATACTTACAGATCTGGCAGACTTTGCTATTGTGGATTTGTCATTCATGCTGCAAATTATTTGTGCTTAGATTTTTTATTTCTAATATTTCAAACTCTATTTCATCTTTAAGGTTTTCTAATACTTCCAAAGTATCTTTTAGCATATCACCGGTAGGAGTAACACTGATAATATCCTCATCTGGTATTTCAGTTCTTACCCAGGCAAGGTGAGAATACGTGCCAAGTAAACTATGGAAAATCACTGTATCACTTTTGTGTTTTATTTTAATTAATATTTGAGGCATAAACTAAGTATTTAACCTTGAAACGGTAATTTTTAGATATACATTATATATTAATATTTAATAATTTTATTTATCCATTAATTTGGAGGTTTTAATGAATACTTTTAAGACACTGGCACTACTTACTTCTTTATCTGCAATTTTAATATGGGGTGGGGGTGCAGTTGCAGGACAGACGGGTGCAATTATCGCTTTAATAGCTGCAATCGTCATCAATTTTGGCAGTTACTGGTGGAGTGATAAAATTGTGCTTTCAATGTATAAAGCCAAAGAAGTTACCCCGGAGCAGGCTCCTGAACTTTATAATGCTACTGCGCAACTTGCCCAAAATGCAGGTCTTCCAATGCCAAAACTCTATATAATTCCAGAAGAAACACCAAACGCCTTTGCAACTGGCAGAGACTATAACCACTCTGCAGTGGCATTAACAACAGGAATATTGAGAATTTTAACCATGGATGAGTTAAAGGGTGTTATAGCACATGAGCTGGCTCATATTAAGCATAAAGATATTTTGATATCTTCAGTTGCAGCAGCAATATCAACAGCAATTACTTTCTTGGTTTATATAGCAATGATTTTTGGTGGTGGAAGGGGCAGTAGGGGAAATCTACTTACGCTAATAGCAATGATGATTCTGGCTCCTTTTGCTGCAATGATTATAAGGATGGCAATATCCAGAACAAGGGAATATCTGGCAGACGAAGGTGGTGCTAAGATTTGCGGCAACCCTCTTCACCTGGCTGAAGCGTTGCGGAAGCTTGAGCAATTTTCAGGCAGGTCAAGGATGCAGGTAAGTGAACAGGTTGCAGACAGCACGGCGCATATGTTTATTGTAAATCCACTTACCGGTAAGGGGCTTGCATCCCTATTTGCCACTCACCCTCCTATGGAACAAAGAGTTGCAAAGTTAGAAGATATGGCTATGGGAAAAGTAAGTTAAAAGACTATGAATAAATTAAACGATACAAAGGAAGTGAAGTTTCATATTGGTCAGATTATACAGCATAAACTGTTTGATTATAGGGGAGTTGTACTTGATGTAGACTCTGAGTTTGCGGGCAGTGAGCAGTGGTATAGTGCAGTTGCACGTTCAAAACCTCCGAAAGATAAGCCCTGGTACCATGTCCTGCCAGAAGGGGCTGATCATTACACATATGTAGCAGAAAGGAATTTAGAAAAAGACGACACAGGAAAACCTATTAATAATCCTGCAGTAGGTATGTTTTTCTCCGACTTCAAAGACGGATCTTATATTACAAATAAAGGATTTAATTAAAGATTAATATATTATTTCTAAGCTAATTTCATTAGTAAAGGTTCAAAATAACTAATAAGCTTTAATCACATCTGTTTCAACAATTTCAATCATATATCCATCTAGTGATTTTGGTATTTGTTCGTGTATTTTGTCTGTTTTTTTTGTAACGAATACTTTAATACAGTCTTTATCTTCACATAAACCCTGCGCTATACCAACAACTCCTTGTATTGACATCAGAAAATCTGTATTTTCTTCAAGTACTGTCTTAATAGATTTTTTATCCATTTTATTATGAGAGTTTTCTTCTAATACTGATGTATTAGAAAATAACGATACAATAAGAAGACTTAATGTAATATATCTTACCAACTTAATACAATGTTAATAAAAAAGGGATAAAAGCAATAGTTAATCACTTTTACCCCTTGAGATATTTACTTTTTAGGTTAATTTTTTATTCGCCGTCTATAGTTACGCCAAATCTGGCCAATATCGGTATTATAGGATTTGCAATAGTTAGTGAGCTACTTCCAGCATATAATAGACCAACAGGTCTACGATCATTATTCCCGCCCTTAACAACTATTAAAGATCCAGAATCTCCTCCAGCACTAAATCCTCCAGGGCGTATTCCTATCTGATTATAAAATGTAGCTACACCAACACCATAATTTACATTCACTGTAACGTTCAGATAGGATACTCTTCCTTCAGTTTGACCCGTGGTTCTTCCACATTTTTGTACCTTCATATTAAAATCAATCCTGATTTTCAGGAAGTGCATGAAATTCCCCTGTCTCTTCCACCTCTACCGTATAACCATCGAGAACAGTAGGAATTTTCTGTTCCAATTCAGGAGTTTTTTTAATAACAAATACCTTGATACAAGGCTGGTCATCACAAAGTCCCTCGGCAGTTCCCACTACACCCGGTATGGACATTAACTTGTTAGTGTGTTCTTTGAGGACTTCTT
>SMWS01000035.1 GCA_004356685.1 Deltaproteobacteria bacterium | reverse complement strand
TTCCATTCAGTCTCTTTAATAAATTAATGGTTTTTGCTACTGCGTATATTCCGGCTGTGCAGGAGGCAAGTCAAAATCAGAAAAAGTGGGAAAAGCAGTTATATAAAAAGAAATAATCATTTCTTTTGCAATATTATCTGTTTTCAGTTTTTTATTGATTTGAGTAATTTGATCAGGCAGAAAGATAGGAGGCCAAAAATAAATCCCCAAGACATAAGCATAAAAATAATTGCGGTAATTTCCAATTAAATTTTCCTCCTTTTAGCATCAGATTTAAACACTAAAAACGTTAGAAATATAAACAGTCCTAATATATAAAGTCTGGAGACCCAAATATTCCACGAACTTTGGTTAAGTATTTTAGGCAGAAAATCATAACCCCAGAATGATATTAATAAAAGTAAAAATACTGGAGTAACATACCTCATTATATAATAAAATATTTTAGGCACTTTTATCAGTCCATGCCTGTTTATTTCCTCCCAAGCTTTGTCCCCTCCAAATATCCACATGAAAATAATAATTTCAAAAAGTCCGAGTACCACTAGACCAATTGTTCCTGCCCAAAAGTCCCATTCATCAATAGTTTTATCGACAAAAATAACCATGAGTACACTAATAAGAATGATAATATAAGTAAGAACAATAGATTTTATCCTGGTATAGAAAAATTCATCCTGGAAGAAAGCAATTACCGGCTGGGTAATAGCAACTGACGAAGTTAACCCCGCAATGAAAAGTAAAAAGAACCACAAAAATCCAAAAAAGTTTCCAAATGGCATAGCAGCAAATATTGCGGGTACACTGATAAATCCCAGATTAAACGCTCCGGATTGTGCAATTGCTACCGCACCCGTAATACCAAAAAAAGCTACCGCTGCGGGTATCGCAATTGATCCACCAATCACTACTTCTACGGTTTCATTTACTGTGGCCGATGTAAGAGCACTTAAAGTTATATCTTGATTATGTTTTATATACGAGGCGTAGGTTATTATTGCACCAAACCCCAAGCTTAATGTAAAAAACATCTGACCAGCTGCTGCTATCCATACATGTGGATTTTTTAGAGCCTGGAAATCCGGGGTCCATAAGAAGTTTAGACCTTCAATGGCATTTCCGTGAGGAGTTTCCAGTGTAAGGACACGAACTAAAAGTATTATTGATAGAATAAAAAGAGTAGGTAAAGCAAACTTCACAAATATTTCTATGCCCCTGCTAATTCCTTTTAGAAGTATCACAAAGTTTATAACGACAGTTAAAGCAAATGCTATATAAGCCATAGAAGATGGTCTTAAAAATACAGAATCACCAGAGCCTACATATGTTCCCAGAAAGTCACTAAAAGGTTTTACATAACTATCTACATTTGTAACATTTCCGCTTACTATTTCAGGACTAGAACCCAGTAAGAAATGGAGCGAATATCCCAGAGCCCAGGATTCTATATAGATATAATATATTGATACTATAAGCGGGATCCACAGTCCCAATACTCCGATTACTTTTGCCGCAGGGTGATTCCAGAATAGTGCAAATATTGATGGTGTTGTCCCGTGGCCTTTTGATCCGCCATATCTTCCCATCGCCCATTCTATCCACATTATTGGTATTCCAATAATAAAGAATGAGATAATATAGGGAATCATAAATGCGCCGCCGCCGTTTTCAGCTGCCTGTACGGGAAAGCGCAGGAAGTTACCAAGGCCGATAGCGTTTCCAGCCATAGCTAGAATAAGTCCTGTTTTAGAGTTCCATAACTCTCTCTTGCGGTTAGGATTAATACTCATAAGAATCAGCCGTGCGTTAAAAAATAGCTGGTGCCAAATTAATCTGAATTGTACTCATAATATCACATTTGATTTAAATTTTAAAAATAAAAAAATAATGCTTATTACGCCAAAAGTATAGTAATCAAGAATACTTGACAAAAATAATTGCCTGCTTATCTTAATAGACTTAATTTTTGAGAATTTATTATAGAGACACATATATGGTCAGACAGAAAAAAACAGATACTGAAGACGAAAAGCAAACAAAAGGCAGTTCAAAGAACAATGAACAAGGCGCTGCTTCAAAAAAGAGTTCTAAGGTAAATTCTAAAACAAAACCAGATGCTTCGTCTTCTAAGAGCAAAACACAGAAGAAAACAAAAGCTTCGGGCTGGAGAGACAAGATCAAAGAAATGTTGTTCCAAATGAAAAAAGAGCTGTTGCAGGGTGTAGTTCAATCAATTAAAGACGAATCTGATTATCTAAAGAACGATGTGGGAGATTTCTACGACCATGCTTCCAATGACAGAGATCGTGAGCTTGCCTTGACGTTTACAGACAGAGAGCGCGCTAAGCTTGTTCAGATAGATGAAGCCCTAAAGAGGATTGAAGAGGGTGGATATGGTGAATGTGATAACTGTATGGATGAGATTGGGGAAGACAGGCTAAAAGTTATGCCATTTGCCAAGCTTTGCCTATCATGCAAGATCGAGCTTGAAAGGCACGGTGAGCTTTAATTCTTCATTATTTTTGAAATTGTCGTTTTATAAGGTGGTTTCAAAACCCCTCTCTCTGTAATAATTGAATCTATATTCCTGCCTGGCGTTATATCGAATGCCGGGTTATAAATATCTGTGTCTGCTGCTATCCTCTTTCCTTTAATAGTACTTATTTCTTTTGGATCTCTTTGTTCAATTGGAATTTTGTCTCCAGAAGGGCAATTCATATCGATTGTTGAAAGTGGTGCTGCAACATAAAATGGAATCTTATGATGCTTTGCTAGGACTGAGAGTGAAAAGGTCCCAATCTTATTGGCTACGTCTCCGTTTGCAGCGATCCTGTCAGCGCCCACAATTACAGCGTCTATATGCTTGGTGCTCATCACATGCCCTGCCATGCTGTCGGTGATGATAGTAACTGGAATATTATCTTTTTTTAATTCCCATGCTGTGAGTCGTGATCCCTGAAAAAACGGCCTAGTTTCAGTAGAATAAACATGGATATTTTTCCCCTGCTCGGTTGCGGCCCTTAAAACTCCAAGAGCAGTACCATAACCGGCTGTGGCAAGAGCGCCTGCATTACAGTGGGTAAGAACATTATTTCCTTTCTTAATGAGGTTTGCTCCCATTTTTCCAATATTTTTACATATTTGGATGTCCTGTTCATAGATTAGCCTGGCTTCACTAATAAGGTTTGAAACAATTTGCTCAATTTCTAAATCTTTTAGAGACTGGGCAAGGTTGTTCATTCTTTTTACAGCCCAAAAAAGGTTAACCGCAGTTGGGCGGGTCTTTGATAATTCATTGCATATGTTTTCTAATTTTTCAAAGAATATTTTTTTATTTTTGGTTTTTATCTTTTTTGCCCCAAGCGCAATACCCATAGCGGCAGCCACTCCTATCGCGGGTGCGCCCCTTATTACCATTTGCTTAATCGCCTTTGCAACATGGGCAGATGTTTTACACTCTATATAGGTTTCTTCAGTTGGAAGTTTCCTTTGATCGAGCATCAGTACATGGTCCTCTTTCCACTCAATAGTTTTAAATTTGTTCAAATTGCAGCTCCTATTTAATTGCCTCTAAGCTTATAAATTATATAGAATCGTTAGAAGGTTTTCAGTGTTAATATCAAGAAAAAATAGTATTGTCAATAATTGACTAACAAATATAAATCGATAGACTCATTTTATAAATTATTATTTTTGGAAATTTTATGAAAGCAAAAGAATTAAAGCTTTATAAAGACTTGTTACTACAACGGGTGGATAATCTTGTGGGAAGCGCAGGAGAGACTCTTGATACCATGAGCAAGGGGGATGATTCTTTTCCCGATCCTATTGATAGGGCAATGTCTGAATCTAACAGGAGCATAGAGCTTCGTAAAAGAGACAGGGAACGAAAGCTGATTCAAAAGATTAAGAAGGCAATACAAAGAACTGAAGATGGATCTTATGGGGTTTGTGATGAATGTGGTGAAGAAATTTCTGAAAGCAGGCTCAAGGCAAGGCCTGAAACAATTCTGTGTATTAACTGCAAAGAAGAACAGGAAAAAGTAGAAAAACAGTTTGGTTTATGAGTATTACTTAGAACCAAACACAAATCCTCTGAATAAATCGATGTCAGCCTCTTTTACAATTTTCCACCTGCCGTTTTTCTTTTCTAAAACAATTTTCTCAACGGTTTTATAAGTGCTCAACTCCGCTTCAATCTTTAATTTAAAAAGAGATTTTTGATATACTTCGGCAAGGTTGTCGCTCTTCATATAGATGCTAATGTCTTTTCTTGTTATTTTCATAGAATCAAAAACTTTGGTGTTTGATTCAAATTTTTTTTTAATTTCTTCAATATCTATAACTTTATCTTCAGTTTTTTGATTATAATCTTTTGATATACAGCTCAAGTATAGTTTTTGATCCTTATTCTCAAAAGCGCTTTGCCGGTCTGAAAGCACTTTCTTTATATCTTCTTTGTCCGGACTGCCACCACAAGAAAATGAGAATAATAAAAGTATAAGCGGAAATACTATGATGGCAGGACGAAGTTTTATCCTCTTATTATTCGATTCTTTATGCAAGTATTTACTTGATTTTTGAGGCAAGGTTTTATTTAATTCTCGAGGCAAGCTTGGTGGCATCATTGTTATATTTCGAATTGGGGAATTCATTTATTACCCTGTTTAAAGCAGATAAAGCAAGCGCATTTTCATTCAAATCTATATAAGATTTTCCAAGAAGATAGAGAGCCTTATCATAAAATTTAGTTTCTGGAAATTGGTCTATCACGGTTTTATATCTTTCAGAAGAGGCTTTATAGTTTTTCTTTTGGGAATAATAATCTCCAATATAAATTTCTCTTTCTGCAAGTACATCTATTGTTTCTCTAATATTCTTAATAGCCTTGGGCAGAAGTGGTGACTCTGGATATTCCTGCACATACTGGTTTAACCACTTAATAGTTTCTCTTGCACCTTTTGGATCTCTGTCGGGTCCTTTAATAAGTCTGAAGTTGCATAAGCCCAAAAAGAAGGTTGCATACTCGGTGCCGTTATGAGTCGGGTGTCTTTTAATGAATTCTTCGTATTCTATAGCGGCCTGCTGGTATTCCCCTTTTTTGAAATAAGCGTCGGCAGTCCTGAGCTCAGCAAGCGTGGCGTAGGGGCTGTATGTGTATCTTATCTGTATTTCTTTTAGAGTTTCGTTGATTGTATCATAGTCGGTAGCAGAAAATATCCAGGGGAAACCGCCTTCTTCGGCTGCAAGTTCTTCGACGACATTATCATACATAGCTTTTGCATTATTGCCCTGAATTTCTTTTTTCGAACCACAGCCAAAAATTAATGTTAAAGTTATTAAATTTAATAGTAATATTTTACTCATCGGGTCTTTATATTATTAATAAGGCAGTGTAGTGTCAAGATTTAAATATTTTATCTTTTTAAATTAGATGATCCAATTTATCGATGAAGCAGGAGTTAAGGTTATTGCAGGAAGAGGAGGGGATGGCTCTGTGAGTTTCAGGCACGAGAAGTATGTTCCGTTTGGAGGACCAAGTGGTGGGGATGGAGGGAAGGGGGGCAATGTAGTGTTTGTGGCTGATAGCAACATAAATTCGCTCCTGGACTTTAGATACAAGAAGATTTATAAGGCAGACAGGGGAGAAAACGGCAGGGGTAAAGATCAGCACGGCAAATACGGAGAAGATATTGTTGTTCCGCTTCCTGTTGGAACTATTATTAAATATTCAGATAGTGATGAAATAATATATGACCTCAAAGAAAAAGGTGAAAAGTATATTATAGTCAAAGGCGGAAAGGGTGGAAAGGGAAACGCCCGGTTTGCAACTTCTACCAATCAGGCCCCAAGAGAGTTTGAAGAGGGTATAGAGGGTCAAGAAAAAAATCTTAAATTAGAGTTAAAACTGCTTGCAGATATTGGAATTGTTGGATTTCCAAATGCGGGTAAATCTACACTCATATCAAGAATATCTGCGGCAAAACCCAAGATTGCCGATTACCCTTTCACTACGCTTATTCCTAATCTGGGGGTTGTAAGCTACGCGGAGCATAAAACATTTGTGGTCGCCGATATCCCGGGGCTTATTGAAGGAGCGCATACGGGTGCCGGGCTTGGAATAAACTTTTTAAAGCATATAGAAAGAACGACTATTCTCCTTTATATGATAGATATATCGCCTATGGAGGACAAAGACCCAGTGGCTCAGTTTGATGTTTTAAGGAATGAGTTAAATAAATTTTCCCCTGATCTTCTGGAAAAACCCGCACTTATAGCTCTTAATAAAATTGATACACTTGAGCAAGACGATCAAAAAGAAATAGCTGAGCAGTTTGTGAAAAAAGGATATTCGGTACATTTGATCTCAGCTTATGTTGGCACTGGCCTAAAAGAGCTGGTTACGGAGCTTGGGGCAATATATGAGAAGATTAAATCGGAGGAAGAGTAGTGAGAGGCATGTCAATCTCATGGGAGCAAATGGGGTCTGGCTTTTCCTGTTATTTTGTTATTGTATGAACAGGAACGTTAGTCTAGGTATAAGAATAATAACGACATAACAAAAGCCTGAACCTATTTGACTTCTTGCCACCCTGAATTTATATCAGGGGATAAAAGCTAGGTGCTGAAATCAGCCTAGAATAATACTTCAATATGTCATGCCCGAGGACAGTAATCGGGTATCCATTTTTTTTCATTTTATTTTTCTGGATTCCCGCTTTGAGCATGCGGGAATGACAAACATTTCGAGAGTGTCAGTGCGTTTGGTTTAATGTTATAATGTTAGACCTAAAATCAATTCAGCTTAAAAAAGTTTAGTTAATTAATGCTGGTCACTTTTTAATGATATTATTAAAATAATTTTCAAGTTAGTAGCATACATGTTACCATTAAATGATAAAAATAGTTGAATATTTAACAGATGATGGCGATTCTTCTTTTGCAAAATGGTTTTATAAGCTTGATGGACAGGCAGCGGTTAAAGTAACAAAAGCACTTACAAAAATTGAACTGGGTAATCTTTCAAATCTTAAGTTTCTAAAGTCGGGTGTTCACGAATATAAAATTGATTATGGTCCAGGATATAGGGTATACATAGGAAGAGACGGAAGCAAGCTGGTTATTCTTTTAGGTGGTGGTACAAAGAAGCAACAGCAAAAAGATATAGAAAGTGCTATAATTTGCTGGAAAGATTACAAAAGAAGAAAGAGGACCATTTAATATGCCTTTAACAAGAGATTTTAAAGAAACGATAAGAGATAGAGTAGAAAATGACCCTGGTTTTCGTTCATTACTGCTTAGAGAAGCCATCGAAAGCCTTCTCGAAGGTGATTTAGATGAAGGAAAAGCTATACTACGTGATTATATTAATGCTACGATTGGATTTGAAGAGCTAAGTATGTTGACTGAGAAATCTCCGAAAAGCCTAATGAGAATGCTTGGACCAAAAGGCAATCCAACTGCAAAAAATATTTTTGAAATTATTGCACATCTTCAAAAACAAGAAGGCATACAATTCAAACTAAAAGAGGCGAGATGAATATTGAGGTTAAAATTCCCGAATTATATTGTAAAAGGTATCTCTCTGGGCTGGTTTGAAGCCTGCGCTTTTTATCATATACACAAGCTCTTCAATGGTAGTTCTCAACTTATTTTCCGCACAGCCTAAAACATTCTCATCATAAAGCGTGCCGCCCATGTCACTTGCGCCGTAGTTCATGGTTATAGAGCCCATCTTCTTTCCCTGTGTAAACCACGAACCCTGAACGTGTTTAAAGTTATCGAGATAAATCCTTGAAAGTGACAGCACACGCAAGTATCTTTCGCCCCCGATTTCATTTGGAATCTTTCTTTCGAGAAATGTATTCTTCGGCTTAAAAGTCCAGGGGATAAATGCTAAGAAATTTCCAAATTCGTCCTGAAGCTCCCTTATCCTCTCTAAGTGTTCAATGATATCTTCATC
>SMWS01000034.1 GCA_004356685.1 Deltaproteobacteria bacterium | reverse complement strand
TTTATGACTGTCTGCTAAAAGCTCAAGTGCTTGGACAAATATCAGGAGAATCGAATATAAAAGCTCTTGCATCTTATTTTGCAAGCTCTACTCATGGATTGCTTGTAACAGGTAAATCTGCAGCAGGCAGGCAACAAATGAAAGATATAGTAGGTGTAATTTTATCCACACTAAAATAAAAAAAATTTACACATTATTAAACGAACGTTCAATAAATAAAACGAACGTTTGTTCAATAAATAAAAACTAGGAGGCCAAATTATGGCAGATTTTAACATTTATAGTATAGAAGATGCTCCTGAAGCATCCAAGCCGGTATTAGAAAGCATAAAAAAGCGTTACGGGTTTGTTCCAAATCTGTTGGGAGGTATGGCAGAGTCAAATGCTGCACTTACTTCTTACATGGAACTAACCAAAAAATTATCTGAATCTACATTAACTGCGGCAGAACAACAAGTCTTATTTCTGGCGATAAGCTATGAAAATAAATGTGCTTACTGCATGGCAGCTCATACAGCAGGAGGAAAAAGAGCAGAACTAGCAGATGAGGTAATCGAATCTTTAAGGGCAGGTAGTAGCTTAAATGATTCTAAATTGAGTGCTCTTGCAAATTTTGCTCAAAAAATGTTTAACAAAAGGGGATGGGTTGACCAAGAAGAAATAGATGATTTTTTAGGTGCAGGATATACGAAATCCAATGTATTTGATGTCATAGTTGCACTAGCAGCCAAAACTCTAAGCAACTATACGAATCATATAATAGATACTCCAGTAGACGATTCAATTTCAAAGTTCAAGTGGGATAAAACATAAAAATTAAAGGCTGCAATATAACATCATCATGGATATTAAATTTGCAGCCTTACTTAATATGATCTTATATAAAAGAGGATATATGATTATGACGCATTTATAGCATCTACAGTTTCTTTAGTAGACCATAGTGCATTAGCAATATAGCGAAAATTTACCATTGCTGCTTCATAACCGTCTCCCTCTGGAAGTCTTGCACCTGCAGTAGCATCTTTAACCACTGCTACCTCAAAACCCTGTTCTAATAATTCTCTTAGGTGTGACTCAACACAAAGATTAGCCGACATTCCAGCCAGTAAAACTTTATCTATCTTGCGTTTTCGGAGCTGTAGTACTAGATCATTGGCTTCCGGACCATAAACCTTATGTGGACTAGTAACAACGGTTTTACCGTCATTTATATATTTTTTGTACTGTTGTAGAAAATCTGGACCAGAATTTTCAAAACCATCCAGAGTAAGTGCACCTTTTCTGTCAAACATGTTAATGTTGTGCATCAATAGTTCCAGTGGTCCCTCGAATGCCCATCCTTTATCTGTTGGATAATAGTAATGTGGTGAAATAAACACCTGAAAATTATTTTCCTTTGCAGCCTTAAACAAAGACTCTATATTCCCCACAGTGTTATTTTCCGTAACACTTTCTCCAACAACTCCCCATGTCACACCCTCAGGACTAAGAAAATCATTCTGAGGATCAGTTACGACAAGTGCAGTACTTCCCTTGTCTATTGTCATACCCGGATCTGGCAGTCCCATCTTACGCCTCCTTATTATTTGAGAATTGTTCTTAATGTAATTAAAAACATATTATTTTGATGCATTATTTAATATTCAGATTCTAGAACGATAAAAATAATTATATTGAAAAAATATTTTATTTAATATTGTAACAATTGAAACTTAATAAATTTTCATACATCAAAATTAATAATAATAGAAAAAATAATCTTATTATTTTAAAGATTTATTTAAGGGGAAATTATAGAATAATTAGATTGATTAAAAACTTAAAATGAAATATGATTTTTAATGTATAATGGATTTTTAAAGTTTAAATTCCCATTTTACTAAGAGGAAAAGTATATAATGGTCGAAACAAAATGTGTACACCTTGACAGAGATGTAACTCCCACCCCTAATACCGATGGTTGTGAGGAATGTCTTGCGACGGATGGGAAATGGGTTCATCTGAGGTTGTGCCGAACTTGCGGACATGTTGGTTGTTGTGACAGTTCTCCGGGTAAGCATTCGACAAAGCATTTTCAGACTACTAAACACCCTATTATTCAATCGTTTGAACCTGGTGAAGATTGGGGTTGGTGTTTTGAATGTAATACTAAACTTGGGCCTTTTGAACCTGCAAGAACATAATTATTTTAATCTAATTAATAGATTATTGAGGGGTGTTTGATCAGTTGAGCAAAAATAAAAATACACAACAAATTCAAACAGAAGGTAAAGATAGTTTTGGATGTAGCGACGAAATGCTTCGTCTTTTAATAAACTCCACAGGTGAAGGTGTATACGCAGTTGATCTGGAAGGTAACTGTATATTTGCAAACCCAGCGTGTGCAAAGCTGCTTGGCTTTGAAAATGAACACGTTCTTTTAGGTAAGCATATGCATAATCTTGTTCACCATACTCGTCCTAATGGGGATCCTTATCCCGTAGAACAATGTCAAATATATCAGGCTTTTCGTAATCATGAAGGCACACACGTGGATGACGAGGTAATGTTTTGTGCCGACGGCAACCCATTTCCCGCAGAATACTGGTCGTACCCTATAGTTAGGGAACAACAACTTATGGGATGTGTTGTAACCTTTACTGATATTAGTGAGCGCAGACGAAATGAGCAACTTCTGGCTGATCAATCTGCTAAAATTGCAGAAATTGCACGATTTCCCGAAATGAACCCGGGTTCAACTATACGATTAGACAACAAAGGAACTGTACTTATGGCTAATAATGCAGCCAAACATGTGTTCGGGGAAGAATTAGTTGGATGTTGCTGGATAGACTTGTGTCCTGGTATCAGTAAGAAGACATGGAAGAGTATACTGAAAAATAAAGAAGGGTTTGTACTAGAAGCGAGAATAGCACAAAAAGATTATATATTTACACACCGCCGTGATTTTGAAGCCGATTTAGTATTTGTGTTTGGTGCTGATATTACAAAACAGAAAGAAGCCGAAGGAATGGTTCGTTTATTACTCGACTCCACAGGCGAAGGTATATACGCAGTTAATATGGAAGGAAACTGCACATTTGCAAACCCGGCTTGTGTAAAGTTACTCGGCTTTAAAAATGATTCAGAACTCATTGGACAACATATGCACAATCTCGTCCATCATACACGTCCTAACGGAGACCCTTACCCCGTAGAAGAGTGCCGCATATACCAGGCATTTCATAACAACGAAGGCACTCATGTAGACGATGAAGTTATGTTTAGTTCAGACGGGAACCCATTTCCAGCCGAGTACTGGTCATATCCTATAGAAAGGGATGGAAAGCTGGAGGGATGCGTTGTTACATTTGTTAATATAGAACAGCGTCGCAGGGTTGAAGAAGAACTACGTCAATCTGAAAAGATGGCCGCACTGGGTAAGTTATCAGCAGGACTCGCACATGAACTGAATAATCCCGCGGCGGCAGCAGGCAGGGCCGCTAGCCAGCTTATTGAAGGTTTTGATGAATTACAATCCAGTACCATAGAGCTTGCAAGATCGGGGATTAAACCCGAGATGTGGGACCATTTGATAAAATATTATAAAGAATTTATAAAGCGTACTTCTGAACCCCTAGATTTATCCCCACTCGAGGCAAGCGATTTAGAGAATGAACTGCAGGACTGGCTCGAATCCCACGGTATTGAAGATGGATGGGATATAGCCCCAATTCTTGTTAAGATTAGAATCGATAACAATGATCTGCAAGAAATTTCAGAAACACTGCCCGATGTTCCATTAGACAAAATATTGGTATGGTTGTGTAAGAATCTGGATACGAGGGAACTTGCGGGTACCGTTGTACACAGCACACAGAGGATGTCGGAGCTTGTTGGTGTGGTTAAGTCATACTCCCATATGGACAGGGCAAAAGAACAATATGTGGACGTTCATCGGGGGTTGGAAGATACACTTATAATACTTGGGCATAAGCTCAGACGTGGTATTGAGGTAAAACGTGATTACGATAAACAATTACCCAAAGTACTTACTGGGGGAAGTGAACTTAATCAGGTATGGACTAATTTAATTGATAATGCTGTCTCGGCTATGGGTGAAAAGGGTACTCTAAACATTAAGACGTATAAGGATAATAACCATGTTACAGTAGAAATTTCTGACTCCGGGCCGGGTATACCTGAAGAAATACAATCAAAAATTTTTGACCCTTTCTTTACAACAAAGCAAGTCGGAGAGGGTACTGGGCTTGGTCTCGATGTGGTGCGGCGTATTATTACTGCGCGCTGCGGGGGAGAAATTGATTTTAAGTCCAGTTCGGAAGGAACAACATTTTATATACGTTTACCGATAGAATAATCTATCTATATTGAATTATATTGGCTATGTATATTTTTAATAATTTACTAATCAGTTTTTAGACATATTAATAAATTAAAGATAACATAAATATTGAAAAATCAGGGGTAATTAGAATTTATAAATCAACTCTTTGATCGCTAGCAGTGTAATAAACTCTAAACCCAATTTGAATCAAATTACAGCAACATTAGCTCCCCCTGTTCAGCTAATTTAGGAGTTATTTATTATGTCTAAACCAGTTATTGTTACCGTAGATGACGAACCACAGGTTAGTGATGCTATTGAACGCGATTTAAGAAAGCATTATAGAAAAGACTATCAAATAATAAAAAATAGTTCCGGGCCACAGGCCTTAGAAACGGTCCATCAACTTAAACAACGCAACACTCCCATAGCACTATTTTTAGCTGACCAGCGAATGCCCAATATGGGCGGTACAGAGTTTTTATCAGAGGCTATGAAATTTTATCCAGATGCCCGCAAAGTTTTACTTACAGCCTATGCCGATACAGATGCAGCAATATCAGCGATAAATGATGTGGGCCTTGATTATTATCTTATGAAGCCATGGGATCCACCGGAGCAAAATTTTTATCCTATACTGGATGATCTTCTCAGCGACTGGCAGGCAAGCGCTCAGCTACCTTACGACGGTATCAGGGTTGCCGGGACGCAATGGTCATCGAGCTGCCATAAGGTGAAGGATTTTCTTGCAAGGAGCCAGATACCTTATCAATGGTTGAATATAGAGTTAATGGAAGAAGCAAAATTGCTAGTTGAATCAGTAACGAATGAGAATAATCAATTACCTGTGATATTTTTTCCTGATGGTAGTGTACTGATAAATCCTGATATAACAGAGCTGGCGGATAAAGTTGGCCTAAAAACTCGGGCTGCTCAACCCTTTTATGATTTGATTATTGTTGGTGCTGGTCCGGCAGGGCTGGCTGGAGCAGTGTATGGTTCGTCTGAAGGTCTGAAAACACTTCTTATAGATATGGAAACAACCGGGGGCCAAGCTGGTACAAGTTCTCTTATAGAGAATTATTTAGGGTTTCCCAAGGGACTGAGCGGTGCAGATCTGGCTAGGAGGGCTACTGTACAGGCTACACGGCTGGGTGCTGAAATATTAACTGCCCAGGAAGTTACTAAAATAAGCGTAAGGGAACCTTACAAGTATGTAAAATTAAAGGATGGAACACAGCTGAGCTGTAAAGCGATTATATTGGCCACCGGCGTATCTCTTCTCCAACTTGATCTGCCGGGTATCGAACCTCTCATAGGTGCCGGAGTCTATTACGGAGCAGCTTTAACTGAAGCACAACACTACAGGGATCAGCACGTATTTATAGTAGGAGGAGCAAACTCAGCAGGTCAGGGTGCTATGTTTTTTTCAGGATATGCAAGCAAAGTGACAATGCTGGTAAGAAGCAGTCTTTCAAAAAGCATGTCGCATTATCTTATTGAGCAAATAAATAGCACTTCTAATATTGAAATATTATCTAAGACCGAGGTTATCGAAGTTCATGGAAAAGACAGATTACAAAGCATTACAATTAAAAATAGTGAAACAGGAAAAACAGATACTATAAAAACACCAGCCATGTTTTTATTTATTGGTGCGGCTCCTCATACCGACCTTGTTCGAGGCGTTATAGAGTTAAGTGAAGCAGGCTTTATCCTAACAGGGCCTGATTTAATTCAGAATGAAAAGCGCCCAAAAAATTGGCGATTAAAACGCGATCCATATTTAATGGAAACGAGTGTTCCTGGAATATTTGCGGCTGGCGATTTAAGTCATGGCGTAGTCAGACGAGTAGCTTCAGCAGTAGGTCAAGGATCAATTGCTGTCAGTTATCGTTCATCAATATTTAAAAACAGTCTAATAATACTGAAAGAACTGCCCAAATTTCTAGGCAGGATAATATAGGATTGTGTATTTCTTTTACGAAAATTCCAGTGCTCTGAGTAGAAGATTCCGCGGCCTTTTTTTTATCAAAAACAACAGTATTTAATCCCCTTACAGATGCTGAATTAGCGCAGGCAAGACCGCTAAAACTACCTCCTACTATTGCAAGATCATATTTTTTCATATTCCGATTATTTATAAATTTTGTTTACAAGATAAGTCATATTATAATTAGCTATAATTTTATTGATGATTTTTTCATAAAATCTTAATAATTTCCTTGTTATAATAACTTTGAGTAAAGACAGAAACATTTAATTTATAATGAAAAAAAATATTAACCTAGAAAACCCGTATAAAGGTATAAATCTGAAAGATTACCATATTGAAAAGCGGCGCCTGCAGTTAGAGCTTTTAAATATTCAACAGGATATAGTAAATAAAGGCAAGAGAATGTGCATTATTTTTGATGGGCGGGATGCTGCGGGAAAAGGCTCTACAATACTTCGTTTTACTGAAAAGTTAATGCCTAAATACTACCGTATTGTAGAATTGGGCATTCCAACTCACAAAGAATCAAGGTCGTGGTTTCATCGTTATAAAAAACTTCTTCCCAAAAAAGGAGAAATAGTGTTTTTTGACCGTTCCTGGTATAACCGTGCCCTGATAGAACCGACTATGGGATATTGCAGTCAAAAGCAGTATGAATATTTTATGCAAAAAGTGCTGCATTGGGAGCATAAATTAATAAAAGATGGACTAAAATTGGCAAAATTTTATTTATCAGTCGATATTGATCAGCAATTGGTTAGATTCCACGAACGTTTAGCCGACCCTCTGAAATTCTGGAAATTTTCTAAAAATGATATTCATGCCCGGAAAAAGTGGGAGAAGTATACCAAATATAAAAACCAGATGTTTCAGCATACTTCTTCAAATAAGTCTCCGTGGATTACTGTAAATTCAAACTCTAAAATTGAAGCCCGCCTCAATTGCATGTTATATGTAGTAAGACTATATGGGAACAGGAAATTTGTTCCATTGACCGGTGTTGATGTATCCAATCAATACAGTGTTGAGATAGATGGCGTGCTTTTTGAGGAATTAAATTCGCTTCAGCATGAAACTCTCAAGCAGCTTGCGGGAAGGAAATAACTGAACAGTTACAAAGATTAAACTATCTAAGTTAACAATCATTAGATTGTAAGGAGCTAGTATGCCTTATGTAAATATTAAGATTACAAAAGAAGGAGCAACTAAAGAACAAAAGGCAAAGTTGATAGAGGGGGCAACTAAGCTCTTGCAGGAAGTTTTGGGTAAGAACCCTGCTACTACTGTTGTAGTAATAGATGAAGTGGATACCGATAACTGGGGAATCGCAGGACAGCAGGTTAGCGAAAGAAGAAAGCAAGGAAAGTAAGATTGTAAAATGAGCGAGGAACAAATTGATATAAATTATTATAGAGACAAGCTGACTGATCTATGGCAGGGGCTTCTTAAAGAAAACCAAACCGGCAAAGAGGCTACTAAAACAGTGGAGCTGGATCAATCAAAAGTTGGCCGCCTGTCAAGAATGGATGCAATACAGTCACAGGCAATGGCTGTGGAGACTAAAAGAAGAAGAGAAATCAAAATGCACCGCGTGCAATCAGCTATAAAACGAATTGAAGAAGATGAATTTGGTTCTTGCACTCACTGCGGGTTAGAAATTAATCCAAAACGTCTAGAGTTTGATCCAACTGTGCTTCTTTGTATTGATTGTGCAAGGTCGGGTGAGAATTAATATTAACTTCCAATTATGCAAAAAGATTCTTCATTCCAGGTTCCGTCAAAAACTATTACAGTAG
>SMWS01000033.1 GCA_004356685.1 Deltaproteobacteria bacterium | reverse complement strand
TCTTTACCCGATGATAAAGCAAAAAATATCGCAGTATTAGATATAGGATTATATAAAGCAAAGAATGCGATAAAAACTGAAATAGTGTGTATTGCCAGGCTGTCCATTAACCGTGATTAATATAATCTAAAAATATTATTTAATTAACAATAAAATACTAATTTTTTATGCAAACAAAGTGAAGCCTTTCGGAGGTGGAACTAACTCTTTTTTTATTTAAATCGAAAACGTTAACATTTCGAAATATTTTTGTGAGAAACTTCTCTATTTGAAAAATTGTATATGATCGCTCGTATAATAATTCTTCATATAGCCTGTAATTATTATTTTCGATATTCTCAAATATTCTCAGGTCCCATTCATATATATTGTTTCTTATCACAGATACGTTTGTTATAAAATAATTATCACCAAACTGATGTATTATTGGCGGAGATTCAGATAGCGTGTTTAATTTATATTCTGTATTTATATCAAATATAAAAATCCCATTTTCAGCAAGATGTTCATATACTTTTAACAAAAGCTTTTTTATATCTAGTACTTTTATAAAATGATTAAAAGTATCATTCATACAAATTATGACATCAAAACGCTTATTAAATTTAAACTCGAGCATACCCGTTTGATAGAGTTCAGCTTTTGGAAGTTTTTCTCTAGCTATTGATAGCATTACTGAGGACTGATCAAGACCCGCCGTATTGTAATGTCTTGATAAATGCTGCAAATATGAACCTGTACCGCAACCAAGCTCAAGCACACTTTGGGCTGCTGGATGAAACTTTTTTATGAGCTTGTGAATCTGCTTTGCAGATTCTTTCTGATCACCCATAATATCATCATAGAATTTGCCTATTGCGTCGTAACTAGCCATAAAAATATAAATTTATAAGAATTATATTAATTTTGCTGGATTTAAACTTCTTGACTGATTTGTTCTAAGTAGTTCCATCTCTCATAAGCGCTTGCAATATCTCTTTCTATTTCTTCAGACCTGTTTTTGGTAGTTTCAATTTCTTTAGGATCTTTTTTATAATAATCGGCATCTGAGAGTATATTAAAAATTTCTTTTTGTTCTTCTTCCAGGCTCTCTATCAATTGTGGTAGTTCTTGTAACTCTTTTTTTTCTTTAAAACTAAGCTTTTTGGGTTTTGAGATGTTGTTGTTTCCAGTTCTTTTTTTATTTTGATTGCTTTTATCATCTAATTTGCTCTTTTCTTTAACTTCTACATTTTCCTTTCTTTGCTCTAACCAGTCATTATAACCACCGGGATATTCATTTATCTCTCCCTTACCCTCAAAAACCATAGTTGATGTAACAATATTATCCAAAAACGCTCTGTCATGGCTAACTAAAATGAGAGTACCTGAATATTGGGCTAACAATTCCTCTAATAACTCCAGAGTTTCGATATCGAGATCATTTGTAGGCTCGTCCATAACTATCAGGTTAGATGGTCTAGTAAAAAGTTTTGCAAGAAATAGTCTGTTTCGCTCACCTCCTGAGAGTGTTTGAATATTTGCTTTACAGCGCTGCGGAGAGAAAAGAAAATCCTGTAAATATCCGATTATATGACGCTCCTTTCCGTTTATTGTTACCGTGTTTTTTCCTCCACTAACATTGTCCATTACATTTTTTTCTTCATTCAACTGCTCTCTTAGCTGATCGAAATATGCTATTTCAAGATTAGTTCCAATACTAACTTCTCCTTTTTGAGGCAGGAGATTTCCTAGCAACAGTTTAAGAAGAGTAGTCTTACCTGAGCCATTGGGGCCAATAATTCCGACTTTATCCCCTCTCATGATTTGAGTAGAAAAATCTCTAACAATGAGATTATCTTTGTAGCCATAACAGACATTAGAAACCTTTATCACCTGACGCCCTGAAAGCTCTGTATCTTGAGTTAGCATTTTTACATTGCCTATTTCCCTTTTCTGAGCCCTCTTTTCTTCTCTCATCTTCATAAGAGCCCTGACCCGGCCTTCATTCCTGGTTCTACGCGCTCGCACACCCCTGCGTATCCAAACCTCTTCACTTGCTAGTTTTTTATCAAAAAGAGCGCTTTGCTTTTCTTCAGCATCAAGTTCCATCTGCTTTCTTTGTAAAAAAGTTTCGTAATCACACTGCCAGTTGAAAATCCTCCCACGGTCAAGCTCAATTATTCGCGTGGCCAGTTTTGTCATAAATTTTCTGTCATGCGTTACAAAAAATAGTGTGCACTTAAAATTCCTCAAAAGTTCTTCAAGCCACTGTATAGAATCTATATCCAAGTGGTTTGTGGGCTCGTCAAGCATGAGGATGTCGGGACTTATGACAAGCGCTTTTGCTAATAGTACTCTGCGCTTTTGTCCCCCTGATAACTTTTCAAATTCACCTTCAGGATCGAGACTCAAGTGGCTTATTACAGAACTTACCTGGCTTTCAATTTTCCAGCCGTCAGTTCTTTCAAGCTCCGCCTGCAGCCTATCCAGTCTTCGAAGTAATTCTGGTGAATCTTTAGTATTTAATCTTATGTTTAAATAATAGTAATCATTTATGAGTTTGGCTCGATCCCCCAACCCTGAAAGGACTATATTAAATGTTTTACCTCTTATATCTTTTGAAATTTCCTGAGGGAGATGAGTAACTGTAATACCTTTTTGATAAGCGATCTTTCCATCATCAATATCCAATTCGCCGGCTATAACCTTCATAAGCGAGGTTTTACCCACACCGTTTCTTCCAATGAGCGCAACTCGCTCGCCCTTTTCGATCTGTAAATTTAAATTATCAAAAAGTAGAGGTCCACCAAAGGAAAGTTTAATTTCATTTAGACTGATTAAAGGCATAGGTTACTTTTTCGAAAAATCTATAAAAATGAAGATTGTAATATTTTTTTATGCAGCCATGAAAATACTATAGAGATTAAAAAAAAATCTATTTATTGGATTCTGCAGTACTTTTCGCAGACAAATAAGTGTTATATAGAAGCATTGCAATTGTCATTGGCCCCACTCCCCCGGGAACCGGCGTGATGAAGGATGCTTTTTCACTTACGGCTTCAAAGTCTACGTCTCCTGTCAGTTTGCCGTCATCCTTTCTGTTTATGCCAACATCAATCACTACTGCTCCATCTTTTACCATATCTGCAGTTATAAAATTCGCCCTTCCAATAGCAGCAACCAGTATATCGGCACGCCCTGTTACTTCCTTAAGATCTTTGGTCCTAGAATGACAGATTGTTACAGTACCGTGTCTGTGCAGCAGCAGCATTGACACAGGCTTTCCTACAATATTACTCCTGCCGACTACTACTACATCTTTTCCTTTTATATCAATGTTGTAAAAGTCCAGCATTTTAATAATTCCGCCAGGCGTGCAGGAAACAAACCTGGGATTTCCCTCGACAAGAAGACCAACATTATAGGGATGAAAACCATCTACGTCTTTTAAAGGTGATACTGTACGTAAAATCTTGGTTTCATCAATATGACCGGGCAGAGGAAGCTGAACCAGTATTCCGTGAATTTTTGTGTCTTCATTTAGTTTGTTTACTAACCCTAGTAATTGTTCTTCTGTTGTTTCAGCAGGCAGTTTATGTTCTTCAGAATATATACCTACTTTTTCACAGGCTTTCCTTTTATTCCTAACATAAATTTCTGAAGCGGCATCATCCCCTACTAAAACTGCGGCAAGTCCTGGTACGATACCGGTATCCTGTTTAAGCTTACTTGCAAGCTCTGCAACTTCATCTCTCACGCTTTGTGAAACTACTTTGCCATCGATCAACTCAGCCACTTTTATCCATCCCTTTTAATTAATATTATGAAAATGATTTAAAGGCCCATGTCCGCTGCCAATTTTAAATGAGTTTTCTATCGCTGCAGTTACATAGTCTTTTGCCTTGCTTACAGCTTCTATAACTTCTAACCCTTTGGCAAGATTTGCACATATAGCCGCAGAATATGTACACCCGGTACCATGCGTATTTTTGGTTTTTATCCACTTGGTTGCAATTTCATAAAAATCATCACCGTCATAAAAAATATCGACTGCATTTATATTATTTTGCAGGTGCCCACCCTTTATAAGAACATTAACAGGACCCATTTCCTTAATTATTTCTGCGCTTTCTTTCATTTCTTCAATAGAATTAATCTTAATTCCGGAGATGACTTCTGCTTCAGGAATATTTGGCGTGACTACAAAAGCAAGGGGTATTATATCATTTTTAAGTGATATTTCAGCTTCTTTTTCTAAAAGTCTTGCACCACTTTTTGAGATCATCACAGGGTCTACCACAAGTTTTGGAATTTTATATCTTTTTATTTGATCAGCTATCGATTTAATAATACTTGAATTTGACAACATCCCGGTTTTTGCCGAATTAATTTCAAAGTCTGTTGCAACTGCCACAAGCTGCAGTCCTATAAATTCGGGGCTTAAGTTTTGTATTCCAAGTACTTTTTTGGTATTTTGCGCAGTAATTGAAGTCAGCACAGACATACCATATACTTTATGTGCAGTGAATGTTTTTAAATCAGCCTGGATTCCTGCACCCCCTCCACTGTCAGAACCTGCTATGGTGAGAGCTTTTGGAATATCGGATTTCATTAAGAAATTTTACAAACAAATTATCTATTTACAAATAAAACTTAAGAAATTACTTTAAATTTGCTTAAAAATAGCCTATAATTAATATATTATTTTTTTTGCTAACTATTTGATGATGAAAAACATATTTCTCTTTCTATTAATATTTTTTGCATTTAACACCTTTGCAAAATCCGAAGACCTCGCATTTGTCACAGATGATACTGATACAAACTACTTTAGTGTTAACTTAGACGTTGAGATTTTAAGCACTATAAGTAGTAAGACGCATCCAAAGGTTATATTGAAGAATAACCTTACAGGTGCCGTTAAAACCTACTCAATTGGAGATAAATTCATCTATGACTATAACTCTTTTAAGGTACTTCATATATCAGACTGTCTTGTTTCATTAATTAGTGGAGAGCTAAGAATAAGTGTAGGCTGCAAAGAGACTCAAACTGATTACAGCATTGTAAGAGCTTCCAGCTTATCACAATTTAGAATAATTAATTACGATGATTTATTTACTGAATCGGGCGATTTCAAAGCACAAATAAACCGCGTAATTAAAACAATGGGTAGAAAATATGGAGTCGATCCTTACCTGATCAAATCTGTAATAAAAGCCGAATCAAATTTTGACCCAAAAGCGGTTTCTCCAAAAAATGCCCAGGGTATGATGCAGTTAATTCCTGCCACGGCTAAAGACTATGGAGTTGTTGATCCTTTTGACGCAAAACAAAATATCGAAGGAGGAGTAAAGTTTTTAAGGCACTTGATAGAATTTTTCGGCGGTGATTTGGATCTGGTTTTAGCCGCTTATAATGCAGGCCCCGGCACAGTAATGAAGTATAATAATAAAATACCTCCTTACCCCGAGACTCAGAAGTATGTGAAAAGAGTAAAGAAATTTTACAATATTTACAAAAACAGAGGATGATATGAAAAATTTAAAAAAAATATTTTTTATCACTACTTTAATTATACTTACTTACCCCTTGAACTATAGTCACGGAAATAATGAGGCGGGATTGAATTCATTTGAAAAATATATTTCTAATCCATCTGAATATGATAATAAGAAAATAGTTATTGAGGGGGAAATTAACAATTATAAATTTACTACTTCTGATAGTGGTAAACCTTATACTCTCTTTAAAATAAAAGACCCGGCAAATAATACACTTCAGGTTTATTTCCAAGGTGAACACCTAAAAATCAAGAAGGGATCAGTTGTAAAAGTCTCTGGTAAATTCCTAAAACAAAAAAGGTATGCATTTTATAATTTCAAAAATGTTGTAAAAGCTCAAAACGTTATTATTAAAACTTAATTTTCATTTTGTGTTTTAATCTTATAATTATATTTAATGACCCTCCAGCTAAATAAGCTCTACAAGTCTTATAAATACATTTTATTCCTAATATTTACTTTGCTTGTAGTATTTTTCATTACATTTCAATTCTATATTCCCAAAAAGCTTACCGAATATCTAAAACAAAACTCAGACTGGAATGGTTATAACCTAAAGGTTGATAAAATAAATTACAGTCTGCTGTCTGGTTTTAATTTTAAAGATATAGAATTATCTAAACCTGAAAAAAAAGAAAAATATTTCAAGATAAATGAACTCAAACTGAATATTAATTTCCTTTATTCCATATTAAAAAGAAAGGTAGTTATCGAGCTTGTACAAATTGACAAAATTGAATCCAGTATTTCACAAGAATTTATAAACGAAATATCAACTCTTAGCTCTGTAAACGAAAACATAGAAATAAAAAATAAACAAAAAACAAAATTCCCTGTTGAGCTGCAAAGATTGGTAATAGAACAATTATTTATTAGTTATGAACAAAAATATAACTTTAGACTAAACAAATTAATGCTTAAATTAGGTGATTTTGAAAATCTAGATCAAATTAACCTTCAGTCAAACATAAATATATTCGAAAAAGATTTTTTCATGGAAAGTAAAGTTGAACTTTCTAATTCGTCCATCAAAGCAACAGTTGATTTAAAAACTCCTTCATTAGAAATATTAGGTAGTGATAAAATAAAAATCCCAGATCTTGATATCCAAACTAAAATCACAGTGGATATAAAAGATGAAATTATTTCTAATGCCAAAGTAAAGATTCACAAAAATAACAATCTAATCGGCAAAGTAGATATTAGTTTAAATTACAACAAGACAGATTCTGCTTTAATAATAAATGAGCTAGCGTTTGAAATATTTGATCTAATTAATCTCAACACAAGTGGAAAGGTATTAAATATATCTGATAACCCTAAATTTGAAGTAGAGGGCAACATAGATAATTTAAACTTAAAAAAACTAACAAATCTTATAAGTGAAGATTTCGGCACGGATATAAGTGGAAATATATCAAAAAACCACTTTGAATTAACGGGTTCTATAAAAGATAGTCTAAACATAAAGGGTCAGATCGTCTTCGACGACCTCTTGCTTAAACATGGCAAGAATGATTTCTTAATTGATCGATTAACCCTGGATATAGGATGGCTATTTAATCCCAACAAAAATATCAATAATTTGAGTATTTCAGCCAGTTCTAATGATTTAGCCGGTGGTAATTTTACATTATTAACCAAAGCTGATTTTAACAAAGAGAACAATTTAATAAATGGGAGCCTCAAAGCAAGGAATCTAGATCTTAGTAGACTGAATTATTTTCAGGAAGTAGTTCAAGGAAACATCCTGAATCTAAACACTAGATTTAACGGAAATGCTGATAGATTAGAATTATTTACGGATTTATCTGCAAGAGATATATCGATAAAATTATCAGAGGATCAAACCCTGAAAATTTCTGAATTAAAGTCATCCGATAAGATTCGCAACACAATAAAATTTAATAACTTATCGGATAAGAACG
>SMWS01000032.1 GCA_004356685.1 Deltaproteobacteria bacterium | reverse complement strand
TAAATCCGACGTGTGTATAATTCCTCCCAACTCCTTTGCTTTGGCTCAAACGATTGAGTACTTTCGAATCCCAAGAAATGTTATAACACTATGCGTTGGTAAATCTACTTATGCCCGGTGCGGGATAATAGTAAACGTAACCCCTTTTGAGCCTGAGTGGGAAGGATTTGTAACACTTGAAGTCTCAAATACAACTCCTCTTCCGGCTAAAATTTATGCTAACGAGGGTATAGCTCAAGTCCTATTTTTTGAATCGGATGAAGTATGTGAAGTATCTTATGCAGACAAAAAAGGAAAGTATCAAAAACAGGTTGGCATAACTCCGCCAAAGGTGATTAAGTAGCTTAAATCATTTAATTTTTTTTATAAAATATAATATCAGAAAACTTATGAATTTAATTTACTTTTTGTGATATACAGGTATGATTTTATTACTTTGAATTATACGGAAACCTTTTAGGTGGAACTAGAAAAAACCCTTCCAAAAAATTCGCCAGAAAACTTGGTGGACAGCTCTAGCAACGATTATACAGGAGAACATATAAAGGTACTTCCTGGAATGGAAGCTGTTCGTAAAAGACCTGATATGTACATTGGTGATACCAACGTACGTGGCTTTCACCATTTGGTATTTGAAGTAGTTGATAACAGTGTAGACGAATGTCTTGCCGGCTTTGCAGATCAGGTTAGTTTAACCATTCATGTCGATGATAGTATTACGATCGAAGACAATGGCAGGGGTATACCGGTAGATATTAAAGAGGAATTTGGAAAATCCGCCGCAGAGATTGTAATGACCACTCTTCATGCCGGCGGTAAATTCGATGGGAAAGTCTACAAAGTATCGGGCGGTCTGCACGGGGTGGGAGTTACGGTTGTAAATGCGCTTGCAGAATATCTTGTTCTTGAAATCAGAAAAGACGGCCAAGTCTGGTATCAGAAGTACGAGAGAGGAAAACCTCTGGATTCTTTAAAAGCTTCAGGCACAACTAAACGCACGGGTACAAAAATCTGGTTTAAGCCAGACAGCGAAATATTCGAAGTAAGTAAATTTAACTACGATATACTGGCAAAAAGGATTAGAGAACTCGCATTCCTGAACAGTGGTCTAAAGATAAAAATCAGCGATGAACGCACAAATAAAGAAGAAGAATTTTATTATGAGGGCGGAATAATCGCATTTGTAAATGAACTTAATAAAAATAAAAACACGCTTCATCCAGAACCAATATATGTTACCGGATCAAAAGACGACACAACAGTCGAAGTTTCTTTGCAGTATAACGACGGCTATAGTGAAACTGTCCTTGCTTATGCAAACAATATTAACAATATTGAGGGTGGTACTCACCTTACAGGCTTTAGAGGCTCACTCACAAGAACGATAAACAAATATGCCGAAGAAAAGGGCCTGCTAAAAAATGCAAAAGTTTCCTTAAGTGGTGACGACACAAGAGAAGGTCTCACTGCTGTTATAAGCGTAAAGCTTCTAAACCCTAAGTTTGAAGGGCAAACAAAAACCAAGCTTGGCAACACTGAAGTAAAAGGAATAGTCGAAACACTACTAAACGAAAAACTTGGGAGTTTCTTTGAAGAGAACCCTTCCGTTGCCCGAAAGGTAATTGAAAAAACGATTGAAGCAGCAAGGGCAAGAGACGCCGCTAGAAAAGCAAGAGAACTTACCAGGAGAAAAAGCGCATTAGAATCTGGTTCACTTCCTGGAAAACTTGCCGATTGCCAGGAAAAAGACCCTGAAATTTGTGAACTCTTTATTGTAGAAGGAGAATCTGCCGGAGGTTCGGCAAAGCAGGCAAGATCTCGATACAATCAGGCAGTGCTCCCACTTAAAGGTAAGATCCTAAACGTTGAAAAAGCCAGATTTGATAAGATGCTCGGCAACGAAGAGATTAGAACTGTAATTACCGTTCTTGGAACAGGAATTGGTACTGATGACTTCGATATTGCCAAACTGCGGTATCACAAAATCATTTTAATGACCGATGCCGATGTAGACGGGTCGCATATCAGAACACTGATTCTAACATTTTTCTACCGTCATCTTCCCGAGATTATTGAAAGAGGGTACCTGTACATAGCTCAGCCCCCACTCTACAGGATTAAAAAAGGGAAAGACGAAAGATACTTAAAAGATAATCCTGAATTTGAAGCCTATATCTTAAACATTGGAAATGAGTCTGTAGTTTTGAATGTTAAATCCAATGGTGAAACAAAAGATATAAAAGGGGTAAGGCTTCTAGAAATAATAAAAAAATCTACGAATTACGACAATATTTTGAGCAGGCATACTAAACTGGGAAGAGATTCCAGAATATTAGACGGCTTGGCAAGCGCCAGTGGCTTTCGCAAGAGTTATTTAAAAGTTGGAAATGAGGCTGAGCTTGATACTCACTTGCAGAATATTAAAAAATGGATAAATAGAGTTTACCCAGAAGTTACTGACCTCGAATGGAATCTTGAGGAAGATACAGAGCACAACGCTTCCAAAATTGCATACAGTTTTAAAGAGACCGGGAGAACGATAAATACTCTCATAGATTTTGATTTCCTCAATTCTCCTGATTTCGCAGAGATAAAAAATCTAAGAGAATCAATAAAAGCAGTATCTGATCCCCCTTATACAATAATAGCAGATGGCAATGAAATTAGTCTTGGCAGCCTTAATAAAGTCTCAGATTATATACTAAACAGAGGAAAGAAAGGCATGAATATCCAAAGATATAAGGGTCTTGGTGAAATGAATCCAGATCAGCTTTGGGATACAACTATGAACCCTGAAACAAGAGTTTTAAAACAGGTTCACATTGAAGATGTTATTAAAACTGATGAAATATTTACAATCCTTATGGGAGATCAGGTAGAGCCCAGGAAACACTTTATAGAAATAAATGCTCTAAATGTTGTAAATCTTGATGTTTAGACTTTCGTAATTTATTATTCCAATCATCTGCAAGTTCCTATCATTGTTTTTAGTGTATTTAGTTTTCTACCTCTTCCGGCATTATGAAAATCACGTTACGAAAATAAGTTTGCTGTATTTTAATACCATGCCGCCCTATCCCGTCATTGCGAAGTTCACTTCGTGAACTTCGCAATGACAGTTGTGGTTAGTGTGTTTAATTCAGCCGGTGATTTTTGGTTCTTTTGGTCTAGCAAAAAAACAGAAGTTAAAAAGGGGGTCTGGCTTTTCCTGTTATTTAGTTATTGAATGAACATGAAATCTATGCTGGCAATACGAATAATAACAAATTAACAAAAGCCTGACCCCGTTTGCTCGCACTGTCCCCCTCCTTTTCATCCAAGCAAAAGAACGTTTATGTTGTTATTGATTTAGTCTTTCTGCATTTCTTTAGTTTTTCATTAACTAGCCATAATGTGACTTTAAGAGATTGCCACATTGCACAAACTATATTAAAAGAAACTGAGGAAGTGCAATTCGCAATGACAGAAAAGTGGTTGTCATACCTGAATGTTCCCCGATTTAATCGTTCGAGGACAGGCTTAATCAGGTATCCATAATATTTCCTCTCCCCTTGTTAAGGGGAGGAAAATAAAGTAGGAATATATGCTAAAATCAAACGCAGCTTGTCCTGAGCAAAGTCGAATGGCCTGTCGAAATGCGTGTTTTTATCGTTTGGAATCACAAGGCACTCACCCTTCGACTTGGCTCCGGGTGGTCGGAGATTCCTATTCAAGTATCATGAACTTATATTAAGCCGTTTATCCTGAGCAGAGTCGAAGGATGTTATAAATTATTTATTTTCACACTTCGACAGGACAAACTCCTAGCAATGACGTCTTTGGGTAAATCAGGCACAAAAAAACCGCAACCAAAGAACCTTCTCTGATTGCGGGCTTTAATATTTTTTATTAAGATCAAGGATAAAAAATAATACAAGTTTAGAAACTAAAAGAAATAAGGTTTTTTATATCCACCCTTTCTGTTAGATAGACCCATCCGCATGAAATAAATATGTTTACAATCGATAGGGGAAGAAGCACTTTCCATCCAAGATTCATAACCTGATCATACCTGAAACGCGGAAGAGACCACCTTACCCAGATAAAGATAAAAAGCAGTGCAAATACCTTTCCAACAAATACTATTGGGGGTAAATACCAGTATTTATCTATATCTATACCAAGCCATCCGCCAAAAGGAAGAGGGTACCATCCGCCTAAAAAGAATGTAACGATCAGTGCCGATGCAACTATCATATGCGTATATTCTGCCATAAAAAACATGGCAAACTTCATGCTGCTATACTCTGTATGATATCCGGCGACAATTTCGGCTTCTGCTTCGGGCATATCGAAAGGCGCACGGTTAGTTTCTGCAAAAGAAGACACCATAAAAACGACAAATCCTATAAAAAGAGGAAACATGAACCAGTAGTTTTGCTGAGCTTCTATAATGTCGCCAAGCCTAAGTGACCCTGTAAGTACTACCACGCCAACTACCGAAAGCCCCAGTGCAATCTCATAACTAATCATTTGTGCGGCGGCCCGGAGTCCCCCGAGCAGTGAATATTTATTATTAGAAGCCCAACCGCCTATAACAACCCCATATACATTTAAAGACGCCACGGCAAAAATATAAAGTAGTGCAACGTTAACATCTGCAATCTGAAATCTAAAGAAATACGGCTGGTCTAAAACTCCAAAAAAAGTTGTATAAAAGCCTCTGCCAATGGGAATTACAGCAAGCGCCACAATAGCAGTTACAAGCGATATAGCGGGGGCAATTACAAAAAAACGCCTGTTAGCTTGGTCGGGGATAATGTCTTCTTTAAAAATAAATTTAATCCCGTCTGCAAGGGGCTGTAAAAGACCAAAAGGCCCTACCCTGTTTGGTCCAACCCTGTCCTGCATAAATGCGCTGATTTTTCTTTCGGCAAGTGTAAGGTACGCAACAAGCGTAAGCACTATAAATAGTACAAGTCCGATCTTTAAAAGAGTAAAACCCAAATCTGCCCAGATCATTTTTTCGTTACACCTGCTTAGACATTCCAAGATAACCCAGTTTATCGTACGTCATATCGCTGTAGGTAGGAATACTTTCTGAGATTGTATTGAATATTCCACCGGGGTTATCAAAATCCGATCTTGTATTACCAATTAGTTCAATTAAGTCATTTATTATTTCCCACTGTGGTTTTGAATTTCCTGGCGGGTCTATTGATTTATTTAGTCTCTGAACCCTGTTTTTATCATTAGTAAACGTGCCGTCTCTCTCATATGCAGTAGCACCTGGTAGAATCAAATCGGCATATTCCATGATATGCGTCAGTTTGGTGTCTATAACCAAGAGAAAATCAAGCTTACCTAAAGCTTCAGTGAGAGAAGAATGTTGAGATTTATGAAGCACTTCAAATAAATCATCTTCAACTACAATTAATTTGTGAATTCTGTCCTCCAAAATTGAACTGATAAGACTGCTAATTGATTTTGGAGAGCAGTCTATATTTAATTCTTTTACTCCTTTGCTATTCGGATAGGGGTCGGAACTAATTAATCCAAATTTCTTTTCACCAATGGGTGTGCCAATGTTGGATACCAGGTTTGGTGAATTAACCGCTTCTTTTAATTTTTTTAATAGGAACAGTTCTTCATTTGTAAGTTTTGGTGAGGCAAAAATACCAATATCGCTATACTCAAAACCCCCGGTTATATTAAAATTCCTGCTTATTAGTTGGTACGAAAAATCCCAGTCTGTTATATCAAAACCGTTTTTGACCTTTATAATGGGATCTTTTATTCTCTTTTCTTCCTGTACTTCAGAAAATCCGTACCTTCCCCGGTCACATATCCAGTGACCGTTTACATCTTTATTGTATCTAGGTCTAACCCTTGCTACCTTTCCTTTTCGGGGATCGACGCCAACAGTTATATTGCAGCCAGTACTACAGAGAGTGCAGACAGATTCAGTAAACTTCCAATACCAGACTCTCTCTTCATGCAGTGTGCCTTTATCAAGGAGCGCTCCTACGGGGCAAAGATCAATAACGTTTCCTGCAAGCTCATTATTCAGGTCTTTTCCAGGAAATGTAACAATTCTTTTTCTAAATCCTCTGTTGTTATATCCCAGTTCCCCGGTTTTGGTAACCTCCGATGTAAACCTCACACAGCGTGTACACATAATACACCTGTTTGGGTCATACATGATCCTATCACTCAGGTAATATTTCTTTCGTACCTTCTTTTCATAGGGGGAGTCAAACCTGCTGTATCCCGGGCCGTGCTTAACAGTTGTAAGCTGCAGCGGACATTCCCCACCCTTATCACAAATAGGACAGTCAAGAGGATGATTAATAAGCGTGAACTCCAGAGTAGCCTTTCGGGCTTCTATAGCCTTTTCGGTATTTGTTTTTACTACAAGACCGTCTCTTACAAATGTATTGCAGGCCGGTAAAACTTTGGGTACTCCTTCCACTTCTACAAGGCACTGCCTGCACTGCGCAACTATACTTAAGTCCGGATGGTAGCAAAAATGAGGTACTTCAATGCCAATCTCGGCGGCAGCCTGAATCAGATTCAAACCGTCTTCAACTTCTACATCTATTCCATCTATAGTTAACTTTGGCATTTTATAGAAAAAGGAGTGAAATAACGACTCTTAAGTTACCAAGAAATCATAAAGAAGCAAGGCATAAAGGAAAATTCCTATTAATATATTATACTATATAGTACTTATAATTGGCATATATACTTAATATTGGATAATGAAAATTTCTGACACAAAAATTAACCACAATTCTATTCCTATTTTTTTAGGAATTACTGTCTTATTTCTTATTATACTGAGCCCTAATCTCTATTCAAAAGAGGTTTATCAGTGGACTGACGGCGAAGGAATTGTGCATATTACAGACAATAAATCCAAAATACCCGAGAAGTTCAGTCCTACTGTAAAAGAGTTAAATTGGAATGATTCCAAAAACAATCAAAATATCTTAGAAGACACACTCGAAGGTTCTGACACTATAATATTCGATATTCCTTTAGTAGATGGGATTGTCGATACAGAACATGAAAGAGAATTAAGAGAGGCGTGGAGAGCAAAAGCAATAGAGATTGAAGAGCAGGAAGGCGAGATTAAATATAAAATCGATAAAGCTACAGAAGATCAGAAGTATAAAAAAAGAGAAGTGGATTGGATGCTAATAAACGGCTACTCAGCCGATTTTTCTATACGCGAATTAAAGGGATTAGAAAAATATATAAAAGACCTGGAAGAAGAACTAACAACTATCCAACCAAAAATAGACGCATTAAGAATCGAAGCCCGCAAAGCCGGAATCCCAGAAGGGTATTTGAGAGAATGAAGTACTGGGGTCAGGTCTTGTAGTTGTGTTATTTCTTAATAAGCACTCCCTCTTGGTACAATATTTACTACTGCAATTACCTTGTCTTCGTAAAGAAGTGAAAATATTATTCTGTAGCCACCTATTCTCAGCCTGTAAAATCCTCTTAGTTCGCCAGTAAGAGGCTTAACCTGAGCATAGTCAAGAGGGTTATCATAAGTAGAAATCTCTTTAAGGTGATTTTTAATTCTTTCTTTTAACTTTTTATCCAGTTTTTTATAGTATTTCTCAGCATTTGTTGAAAATTTAATTGTCCAGATCATCAAGAAGCTTCCCGCCGCCTTTTCTTATTTCTTCAAGTCCCTGTCTGGTCTGCTCTACAAAACCGGGAATCCCTATAAGTTCTAAGGTTTCCCTATTTCTCGCTATGTATTCATCTGCCATTTCTTCAAATATTTTGCTAAGCGGCCTGTTCTCATAACCAGCAATTGCTCTAATTAATTTTAATTTTTCGTCCGGAAGACGAAGAGTGGTTGCACTCAATTTATTCACCTCTATACATTATGATATTGTAATATTATGATATCATGGTTGTACTATTTTGCAACCCTAAATTCCATTAAAAAGTATAGAAAGTCAAAGCCCGCAAAGCCGGAATCCCGGAAGGGTATTTGAGACCGTGACACTTCAGCAATTATTTGGATCCATCCTATATTCATATGTAACTAACGTGATACTCTATAATTATGTTAAAAACAATTCAAAATGAAAAGCTATTTATGGTTACTCAGCCAGACCATGCTCAAATCGCTGGGTATTTAGCAGCTCATTGGGGAAATGAAGAATTTAATGCTCCAGGATATTATTTTAAATCTGATGATTCAAATCGGCTTAAAGACGAAATTGTATTAGCTGTTTCAGAACATGACAATGGCTGGTGGGAGTGGGAGGCAGCTCCTGATCTTAATAATATCGATGGGCTTCCTTTGAATCTAACTGAAGTACTAACAAACCTACAGGAGGGGATGGATCGTTGGAGAGTAGGTTTACGCCGCTTAAGTCAAAATCACCCATATGCAAGTTTATTAATGAGTTTTCATGCTTACTGGCTTTATGCTCAAAATATAATTGATAATGCAGATGCTGCATTTATACATCCTCTAGTCCAGAAAACTTCACTACTTGAGTATACTTTTAGTGAAGAGAAACTTGAGAATGCTCAAAAATTCATTTCTGAAATTAAGAATATACAAGCTGAATTAATTACTAAGGTTAAAATTAAAACTGATTGTACACACTGGCTTGATGAAAAACACCTAAAACCAAATGCAAGGTTCTTACAACTAATGGATGGGTTATCGCTTTCACTATGTTCAAATTTAATTCCTCCAAATAAAGGAGAAGCAAAAGGGCTTGGGGAAGATGAATTTGATCTTCTTGAAGTTCCCAGAAAAGGTTGGCAAGACCGGGTTAAGATTAAAATTAAACCTCAAGGCCAAAAGCGAATAGTTTGCGAACCTTATCCTTTTGATATAGATCCTCTGCCAGTTTTTGTACCAGCCAGAATATTTGATTTACCCATTGAGAAGCCTTCCAATTTTCAAACACATTGGCACTCACAACAAATGCAACTTATTCATTTTGAATATTGTTCTAACAATAAATAACAGGGTCAGTCTTTGCTTATTGGGGGCATTCTGTTTTCCACGATTCAATAAACATCTTAGGATTTTCGGGTGAGATTACTATTATTTGCCGCTCTGTTTCCACTACTACAAATTCTGATTGTTTTGCATGTGTTATATACATTCTGAATACCTCATAAAGCTTGTTCCAGAATATGCCTGTGCCGGCAAACACCCCGCCGTTTCCCCATAACCTTATTGTGAATGGCACTTTTTTTTCGATAGCACGACAGCCTGTAATATGATTAAATTCTATTTTCCCGTAATTTCTGTATACGATAGGTCTGCTGTCTGATATCTCAAACGATGTAGGTGCATAAAGGTAACAAAAGATTAATATTATGAGCATAATTAAAGCGGCTATAATTAATCCGTTTATATAAATGGATGCTACAAAAAAACCAAGCATCATAATAAACACAACGGATGTAACAATCTTAATAGATAAATCCATTTTAGCAGTATTGTGCTTCATATGATTATTTTACCTTCCAATTCGTTTTACACCTATTATTGTAAGCAATGCATTTTCAGTAAAATTTATGCCTATGCAAGTGATTTTGTTTACAACTCATCCCTTTTTGACTATAAATTCATAAAGTATTAAAATTAAACATCATTCATAAATTCAATATAAAGTTCAAAAATACAAGTTAGGCACATAAAGAAAAAGGAGAGAGAAGATGACCGAGAAATTTAATATATTAATAACAATAAAATTTTGTTTAACTTTTTTATTACTCTCTTCCATTACAAGCCAGGTAGCAAATGCAAAGGAACTGATAATCGGTTTTACCTATGATATACCACCTTATATTGCCGACAATGCGACATCGGGGTTAGAAATAGATATTGTTCGTGATGCTTTAAAGTATAAAGGTCATACTTTCAAACCTCAGCAGTTTTCGTATGGTGAACTGGACTATGTAGTCAAACAAAAGGGGTTGGATGGCGCTGCGGCAGTTCAGAAAACAGATGACGGGACGTTTTATTCAGAGAACTTCATCGCATTTAGAAATTATGCATTTACCAAAAAAAATGCAGGCATTACTATAAATAGTGTTGCTGATTTGAAAGGTAAAACTATAGTCGCCTGGCAGGATGCCTACAAGGACTTAGGTCCGGAGTTTGAGGCATTATTTTCACCGAGTGTAGAACTGCCTTACAAAAATAAATACAAGGAAATCCCGGATCAGGCAAAACAAGTCGCAATGTTCTGGAACAGTGAGGCAGAGGTCATAGTTATTGATGAGACCATCATGTTATGGTTCACTAAACACCTTGCGAATAAAAGCGGCAGTATTCAAGATCTTGTCTATCACAACATTTTTGGTGATAAAACTCAGTTTCGTGTCAGCTTTAAAGATCAGCAAGTACGGGATGATTTTAATGAAGGCTTGAAATATATACGTGAGAATGGAACTTATCAGCAAATTTTTGATAAATACCTTAAGGACTAAACGCTGTTCAGGCATTATTAGTCAACAGGGTCTGGCTTTGGTTATTTGGTTATTGAAATATGCCGTAATATAAAATATAGGATAATTTCAAATCCCTTTTATATCTAATTTATTTTCCTTATCTGTATAGAGTCAATCCCCATAGAGTCAATCCCCGAACCGGCAATTATGTCTGATATCACTACCACTTGATCTCCTGACTGAAATCCTTCTCGCATTTTTAAAATTGCAAAGGCATTTTGTATGGTTTTTTCAGGATCAGAGCTAAATCCGATTCGGTGAGCCATGACACTTCTGTTTAAAAATAGCTGGCGTCTGGTTCTGTTATCATTTGTAAATGCGTAAATGTAGGTCTTAAACGGCCTGCAGTTGGTTAAAAATTGCGCCATGATCCCGCGTCTGGTTATTACAACTATACCCTTGGCATTTATAGCTTCGGCATGTCCTACAGCGGTTGCGGCAATATGCTGTTTGTCATCATTTTTAATTAAATTTCTGCTGAAATGAAGCCCTGGCAGTTTTTCCGATGCCCGTGCAATTTTATCTAGATGTTCAATACAGCGTATTGGATATTTGCCAACAGTGGTTTCGCCAGACAGCATTACTGCGTCAACTTCTTCGTATATAGCATTTGCAACATCTGTCACTTCGGCCCGGGTGGGAACGGGGTTTTCAATCATAGATTCAAGAAGGTGTGTAGCCACAAT
>SMWS01000031.1 GCA_004356685.1 Deltaproteobacteria bacterium | reverse complement strand
TTGCAAACTCTGTCCACATTGATGCCTCACCACCGATGATCAGCGATTGCTGTTTGGTTGTTAACTCTGCAGCTTCGGCACCAAATGGATCGCTCCCATAGTGGAACTCAGCAGGTCGCAGCAGATCCAAGTAGTATTCGGATCCAGCGACTCCTTGAAAACCATTACATACAGCCTCAGCCAACCACTTCTGTCCCCTCACCGATTGGACGATACTTTTTTCTGGAAGGTCAGCATGAAGGATCGGATCCCACCCGACCATCTCTCTGCCGAGCTTATTAAGGATACCGTGTAAGCGGCAATTAAAGTATGCCTGAAGGTGGCGCGTGTCCTTGATTCCTTCACTCACCATAAACTTGAGTATATCCGGATTTCCCTGCCACTGTTTTCCACTCACCTCGTCGCCGCCCACATGGACATACAGATCAGGAAAGAGCGTCACCATCTCGGAAAGGAAATTGCTAATAAACTCGTAAGTCTCCTCTCTGGTTGGATCCATCGTCGCCTCGTGGCCACCCCAGTTTCGTTCGATCCGGTAAGGGCCGGGTGCGCTTGCTAGATCTGGGTAACCGACGAACCAACTACTGGTATGTCCCGGCATATCGAACTCTGGAAGTACTCGGATACCCCGATCCGAGGCGAACTCCACAATCTCTCTCACATCATCCTGCGTATAAAATAGTCCATCAGACCCTAATTCGTGCAATTTGGGATATCTGTAACTCTCAATTCGAAATCCCTGATCGTCCGTAAGATGCCAATGCAGAACGTTCATTTTAACTGACGCCATCGCCTCGAGGTTTCTTATGATGACCGCCGGTGGAATCCAATGCCGGGTAACATCGATGAGCAATCCGCGCCACGGAAATCGCGGGCGATCCTTTATCCGTACCGCCGGAACTACGAAACCATAATCCGACTGCCGAACTAATTGCACAAAAGTCTCAATTCCTCTCAGTGCACCGTATAGCTTTCGCGAGCGCAGTACTGCGATCTTTGCGGTGATATCCAAGGTGTACGATTCATCCTCGGTGGCGCTTTGAACTTCAGCTACTTTCTCATCAACATGTATTAGGAGCGTTGCATCTTCTCTCGCCGCGGATTGATCACGATGCATTGAGATGCCTGTAATCTGGGCTAACCGTTCGGAAAGACGCATAGCTGCACGTTCGAGACGAGGTTCAACGTGGCCCGACAGCTCGATGCGGAATTCGCTGTCGATCACCAGCTCTTTGTCGGCGAGCGTCATCTCAATCGGTAATGGCATTAGTGAGTGCATTGTCTTCACCTTTTTCAACTTTGTACTCCAGCTTGTAAGCTTTCACTAAAGAACTATCGGTCGTCCAACATGGTTATTAGCTAATTCAAAATCTCCTTCGTCCATTTTATGTCAGCAACTAGGCACAGTTTTTCGATAAACGAATGTTTGAAATTGGTTAGTTGATACTTTATATTGTTATTGCTGTTAAGCCATAAATTACAAATTAAAGTATGAAACGACAACGATTTTTAGAATAGCTCAGAAGGTAATCAGTAATCTTAATTACTCTTCTTAAAGTATAAAATCGGATGAATTTGCTCATAACAGCTTTCTTAAATATGTTCTAATTAATAAACGAGAGAAGATCAATTCATCGATTATCTGAAATTAACTAATCAAGGCATTCAAAAAATAGAATCAAAGAAAATTTAAAGCATAAATCGATTCTTTAAAAACTTTTTTATCCTGTTAAAAACTAATTGTACCAATTTTAAGAATTAAAGCAAGTTAATTATGAAAAATAAACAAGCACAATACGGAATTGAGGGACAAAGGGCACCGGAATTATCCAACGATATTTATTGGGTAGATAGTGAAGGAAAAGAGAGGGAAGTAATCAAATTATCTGATTATAAAGGAGAGTTTAAAGTTATATATGGTTTTCAATCCTGGTGCCCGGGTTGCCATAGTCAAGGGTTACCCTCATTGCAGGAAATGGTAAAAGCTCTGGAAGGTAATGACAAAATTAAATTTTTTGCAATACAAACCGTATTTGAAGGTGCACAGGCAAATACAAAGGAAAGGATGCTGGAAGTACAGAAACAATATAACTTACACATTCCTTTTGGGCATGATGTTGGAAATGAACAAACGCGCCAGGTCTCCAGTGTTATGTATAATTACCGTACTGGTGGAACTCCGTGGTTCATTTTCATAGATCAAAGCGACACAGTTGTGTTCAACGACTTTCACCTGGATACCGAAAAGTCAATTCAATATCTTAAAAGAATAAAATAATTGGATAAAATGAAACTGAATCTACAAGATACTTTTAATAAAAAACTGCCAGCGGATCCCAAAAGAGATAACACGAGAAGACAAGTGTATAAGTCTTGTTTTTCATATGTTACTCCCAAAAATCCTTCAAATCCAAAACTACTTCACGTATCTATGGATATGGCAGAATTGCTCGGACTAACCGAGGAAAATGTACGTTCGCAGAAGTTTTTAGAAATAGCTACGGGTGCTCACATTTTAAAGGGAACAGACCCATATGCCATGTGTTACGGCGGATATCAATTCGGAAATTGGGCAGGGCAACTTGGTGATGGCAGAGCAATCAATCTGACCGAAGTTGAACATAAAGATAAACGCTGGGCTTTGCAGCTAAAAGGAGTAGGAGAAACTCCATATTCACGCACCGCTGATGGATTAGCAGTGCTTCGCTCTTCGATTAGAGAACACTTAATAAGTGAGGCAATGTATTATTTGGGTGTGCCAACCACACGATCACTCTCACTCGCTTTATCAGGAGATCAAGTGCTTCGCGATATAATGTACGATGGAAATTCGGCTTATGAAAAAGGAGCTATTGTCTGCAGAGTATCTCCTTGTTTTATACGATTTGGAAATTTTGAGATCTTTGCCAGCAGAAAAGATTTTGAAACACTCCAGGCACTTACAGATTATACCATCAATGAATTTTATCCTGATATTAAAGCAGGAAATAAAGAAGGTTATATAGCATTTTTTAATGAAGCTGTTACTAATACATTAGCTATGATTATTCATTGGCAGCGTGTTGGTTTTGTACATGGCGTTATGAATACTGATAACATGTCGATTCACGGACTAACCATAGATTATGGTCCCTACGGTTGGCTCGAAGGATACGATCCGAACTGGACACCGAATACGACCGATAGCCAACTTAGACGGTATCGATTTGGAAATCAACCTCAAATTTCTTTATGGAACCTTTATCAATTAGCGAATGCACTTTTTCCATTAGTCGAAGAATCAAAACCGTTTGAAGATATTTTAACAAAATATAATACAGAATATCAGGTAAAATATATTTCTATGATGCGTCAGAAATTAGGATTACAAAAAGCCATTGAAACAGATACGCAGTTGGTCCTTGATCTTGAAAGAATATTGCAATTAACAGAAACAGACATGACAATATTCTTTAGAAACCTGGCGAATGTATCGAAGGCAATGGAATTCAAAGAAAACGATAGCTTTCTTGATTTCGTAAAAGATGCTTTTTATAAACCAGACGAACTAAAGGATGAAGTACTCAAAGAATGGAGAGTTTGGTTTAAAGGGTACATCGATAGATTAAAGCAAGAAGACATGACCGATGTAGATCGAAAAACTGAAATGAATAAGGTCAATCCAAAATATGTATTAAGAAATTATATGGCACAGTTAACTAATGAGGCAGCAGATAATGGAGATTATTCATTAATAGATGAGATGCATACCATGCTGAAGCAACCTTACGATGAGCAAGAAAACTATCAAAAATGGTTTGCTAAACGACCCGAATGGGCAAGAAATAAAGTAGGCAGTTCTATGCTTTCTTGCAGTTCATAAACATTATAAAGCGCTACGATTATGAGTAATAAATTGATATTTCTTTTAGCGGCTATGATTCTAATAACAGCAAGTTGCAAACAAAACAATACTTCCGGCAGTGGCACGGAAGATTCTAATAATTTAACAAAAACAGATATGGATTCAATACCAAAAATGAATGGATTTGTTTTAAGTGATCTGCAAATACCTCTTGATGAAATACATCAGGGAGGACCTCCCAAAGACGGTATCCCTGCAATAGACGATCCTAAATTTCTTAAATCAAACGAAGCAAATTTTTTAAGTGACAGTGATGAAGTTCTGGCTATTGTAAAAAACGGAATAATGAAAGCATATCCGGTACGCATTATGAACTACCATGAAATCGTTAATGACCGTTTTGGCGATGACCCTGTTATTGTAACATTTTGTCCCTTATGTGGAAGCGGTGTGGCATTCTCGGGCAATATTAATGGTGAAAACAGGACTTTTGGTGTTTCTGGTTTACTTTTCAATAGTGATGTATTGCTCTATGATCGTGAAACAGAATCTCTGTGGTCGCAATTGATGGGCCAAGCCGTTTCCGGACCATCTGTAGATCAAAATATGGAGATAGTTTCAATGGAACAAACCAGTTGGAAGAACTGGAAAGAAAGACACCCCAAAACCTTGGTTCTTTCTACCGAGACAGGGTTCTCACGGGATTACAATACGCTTCCTTATGATGGATATGAAAACAGTTCGCGTTTGTATTTCCCTGTTAATAACAAAAGCGATGCTCTGGAAAACAAAGAAAGAGTGATCGGAATTTCAGTTGATAGTGTGCATAAAGCTTATTCATTCAGCAAACTCAGCGAAGCTAAAAGTCTGCCCATATCAGATATTGTGAATGGCACAGAAATCCAAATATACTATGATAAGGAAAGTAACAGTGCAAGGATTACGGATAAGGAAGGAAACCTTTTGCCTGGAACAACCTTGTTTTGGTTTGCGTGGTTTGCATTTCACCCTGGTACAGAGGTGTATTAGCTATAGGAGAAAAAATAGATTGGATTACCAAAAATGATGATTAAAATTGTGCTTCAGATGTAATTCATAATGTCAGTATAAGCTTCCCTATAAACTGGACATTGTAAATGTGTAATAAACTACTTAACGTTTTAGAATTAACCATTTAGATTTTATTAATAATTTAATAGTTCGATATTAATTGATTTCAGCTCAAATGCTTTTATGGTTTTGTAATTTGTGATGACATAAATAAAGTATATAGAATGAAAATAAAATTTTACGGTACCAGGGGCTCCACACCAGTTTGTGACAGAGATTTTTTGGAATTTGGTGGCAATACAACCTCGATAAAAATAACTCAGGATGATGGCCGGATTTGTATTTGCGATGCTGGTTCTGGTATTAGAAACTTGGGTAGGGACCTGCTTAACGATGGCTTGCAGCAACCTGAATTATTTATTTGCTTTACCCATTTTCACTGGGATCATATTCAGGGATTTCCATTTTTCGCACCCGCCTATAACCCCAATATGATAATTAACATACATGCTTTAGGTAAAGACAGAGAAATTACAAACCTGGAGGGGATTTTCGAGGGACAAATGAAAGCTGAGTATTTTCCAGTCCCATTGGAAAGTATGGGCGCAACATTCAATTTTTTACAATTGGATCAGACTGTATTGAAAATACATGATGCTGAATTTCGAGTGATAAAACAAAACCATCCCGGTGGCTCATATGGTTATCGAGTGGAGGATAATGAAAAAAGTGTAGTAATTTGCACGGATATAGAACATGGGAATTCAGTCCTACCCGAGATTGTGGAGTTTTGCAAAAATGCTGATTTACTTGTGCATGAAGCGCAATATACAAGCGAAGAGCTAGAATCTCATCGTGGGTGGGGGCACAGCAGTTATGATCAAGCTATAGAGGTGGCAGAAAAGGCGGGAGTTAAAAAACTTGCTATAACTCATCATGACCCTGAACATAACGATACATTCCTAGCAAAAATCGAAAGAGAATGCCAAAAAAGATATCCCAGCTGCGTTCTAGCAAGAGAAAACATGGAAATTATATTATAATTATTCTGTAAATGATATGATTAATAATTGGATAATTGAATAAAATGACAAGAGCTAATAATCAGTACGATAACTTACTGGAAGCTATTAATAACTTAAGAAGTGAAGGTTATACAGTCTCTTTCAATTTAACTCAGGGTGGGTTGACTTGTTCAGAAACTAAAGAGACATATAAACCAGGAGATATTAACATCTTAGAATTTCATCGCATTGAAGGATCAACTGACTTTGAAGATATGTCAATAATATATGGCATAGAAACAAGTAGTGGAATAAAAGGGATAATCATAGATGCTTTCGGAACCTATGCGGATACGGAGCTTGGAGAATTCTTACGTAAAACTAAATTCAAAGATGAGTAACAAATACTTTGGAATAAATGATTAATCAGAATAAAACCCGATATACTTTAAATCATTTAATTCACTAAACCTGGATAACAATTCTTCTCCTTTGCTAATTGCATCATCCATTTAATTCTTCAACATACTTTTACTTCCAACTATTTATTTATATTTATAGATCTTTATAAACATTTATTTTTACACTGAGTAGGCCTGTTCCTTGATCATTCGTTACCTTATATCACCATACCATTGGGCTAAAACTTTTGGCTGAACACCCAATTGGTACAACTTTCGAATAGCAATCCATTGAAAGCGTGTCTTAAAAAACCCAACTTTAATATGTCGTCTTGCAGATATGATAATAGGAGGCTGTTTAATTTTTATAACTTTAAAATGTTGACGCATTCTCTTTGAGAAATCATAATCTTCCATGATGGGTATTTCTTTGAAGCCCTGCAGGTTATCAAAAACACTTCTTTTTACAAAAATTCCATTATCCCCATAAAAAAGACCCTTATCGGATTGTTCTCTTTTGTTAATGATGCGAAAATTCATCCATGTTCCAATCTTTTTTATTTTATCATTGTATTCATCAAAAACATTAGCAAATCCACCTCCGTCAAAACCAAGGTCAATTTGTTTTTGAATGACCGACATAGTATTATCAGCTAACTTCATATCGGCATGAACAAAAAATAAAACATCTCCACGCGCCACTTTTGCAGCATCATTCATTTGGCAGGCTTTACCTCTGCGGCATTTGATTATTGAGATGCCTTCCTGCTCGGCAAGCGAAATGGTTTTATCGGTACTACTACCATCTGCTAAAATGATTTCGTATTCGCCAGAAAATTGCTGCTTCCGCAATTCCCCAATGATAGATTGGATGCGTACTTCCTCATTGTATGCTACAATA
>SMWS01000030.1 GCA_004356685.1 Deltaproteobacteria bacterium | reverse complement strand
GCTTAGTAAAAAAGGTATTCCATATGAAGAAGTAAACCTATCGGAATCTCCTGAAATGAGACAAGAAATAATGGAGAAATGGGGCTGGAGAACTGTGACTTTAATACTCATAAACGATAAACTTATAGGTAGTTTTAGAGAACTTGCTTCTCTGGAAAGTCGAAACAAACTGGATAGCTACTTAAATTCAGATTAAAATCCTTTCCTTATAATAAATTCAAGGTTAATTAAAATGAGTGTAATAACAAGATTTGCCCCCAGTCCAACCGGGTCTCTGCATATTGGCGGAGTCAGAACTGCTATATTTAACTGGCTTTATGCTAGACACAATAAGGGTAAATTTTTACTTAGAATTGAAGATACAGATAAAGAGAGATCTACCGAGCAATCTGTTTCTGAAATCTTTGACGGGCTTGGGTGGATTGGTTTAGACTTTGACGAAGAGCCAATAAAACAGTCCTCTAATTTGCAAAACTATAAAAAACTCTCTGACAAACTAATAGAAGATGGCAATGCATATAGGTGCTACTGTACTCCTCAGCAAATAGAAGAAAGAAGAAAAGAACATAGGGAAAAGAATATTACCTACAGATATGAAGGAACATGCAGGAATTTAGATAGGATAACCAAAGACAAACCCTATGCAGTTCGCCTTAAAACTCCTGAAACCGGGATAGTAGAAACAAATGATAAATTAAGAGGAGTAATAAATTACGATTTAAAAGAGATTGACGATTTTGTAATTATTAAAAGAGATGGCTTTCCTACTTACAACTTTGCTGCTGTAATTGATGATAGTTCTATGGGCATAACCGATATAATAAGAGGCGATGACCATTTATCAAATACACCCAAACAGGTGCTTATTTATAATTTTCTCAAATTTGATAAGCCTAATTTTGCACATGTTTCGATGATACTTGGCCAGGACAAATCAAAGCTTAGCAAAAGGCATGGAGCTGTATCTATTTTATCTTACAGAGACAAAGGTTATCTGCCAGAAACGATGTTAAATTTTCTCGTCCGTCTTGGCTGGTCTTATGGTGATCAGGAAATTTTTTCAAGAGAGGAGCTCATCGATCTTTTTAATCTGCAAAGTCTGGGTAAGACACCCGCAGTATTTAATCAGGAAAAACTTTTATGGCTTAATACTCATTATATAAAGAATTCTCCGATTGAGAATATAAGTAAACATGCAATTCCATTTTTTAAGAAAAGCGGAATTGATATAGGAAACGATACAGACAAATTTAGAAATGTTCTAAATATTTTAAAAGAAAGAGTACAAACTTTAGATGAATATCCTGAAAAAAGCACCTATTTCTTTCATGAGGTTAATGAATATGAAGAAAAGGCAGAAAAAAAATTTCTTAATGAACAAACTCTGCCTATACTGGAAAAAATAAAGATAGAATTATTAAATTTGGAAAATTTCGGAAGTGAGAGTCTTCATACAACCTTCGAAAATATAATGAGCGAACTGGATTTAAAATTCGGCAAAATTGCTCAGCCGCTAAGAGTTTCACTTACAGGTGGAACTGTAAGCCCCGGTATATTTGATGTTGTTGAGCTTTTAGGCAAAGAAACAACAATAACAAGATTAGAAAATGCAATAAATCACATCAAAAAAAATATCTAGTATTTATTTCTTTGTTAGATTTTCTGCCAACTCATTTTGCCTTCTCAAATTTGTTACTACATCATGTTTAATCCATTTATTCCATTGTCATATCAATGTTTTTTTGCGCTTCTAAATCATTATTAATTCACTAACACAGATTCATTTAATTTTGGAATAATAATTTTGTTCTCATTAATTACTGGCATTTTGATTTATAAAATTGTAGTTTTACAATATAAGATATGAAAATTATTGGTCTTACAGGAAACATAGCCTGCGGGAAATCAACTGTTGCAGCCATCTTTAAAGAATTAGGAGCAACTCTTATCGATGCCGATAAGGTGGCAAGAGATATAGTAGGTAAAGGTAACCCTGCACTAGGAAAAATCATAAACCACTTTGGAAATGAGATATTAAATAAAGATGGGACTTTAAATCGAGAAAAGCTTGGCAGCAAGGTTTTCAATGATAAAAACCAGCGGCAAATATTAAATGATATAACTCATCCTGAAATTTTTAAGGAGATTAACAATTTAATTAAGAAATACAGGTCAGCAGGAAAAAGAATAGTAATAATAGAAGCGGCGCTTATTATTGAAAGAGAAAAGTTAAAAAAGATAATAGACAAATTGATTGTTGTGAGCACATCAAAAGATATCCAAATAAAACGTTTAAAAGACAGGGACGGTTTTTCAAAAGAACAAGCCATCTTAAGAATTAATTCTCAAATTCCAATTGAAGAAAAAATCAAGCATGCAAACTATGTAATTCATAATGATTCTGATATTAGCAATATCAAAAACCAGGTCGAAACTATATGGAAAGATTTATCTTCTAATCCACATTAAGTGAGTCCAATCCAGAATTATTGTAAAAAATCTTTAAATTATTCTCATTTTGATTAGAACCAGAAAATCTGGTATATTGGAGAGGTTTTTTGAGTTAAAAACTCACTTTATTATCATATATTTCTATACTAAATTAAAAATATAATATTAAATTTTTTTCCTATTACCCAAACATTGCAGGAGCAACCACTATGCAAGATAAAATAGATTTACTTGAGAGCAAAAACAAAGAAGCTGAGCTTGGCGGTGGAGAGAAAAGAATTGAGAAGCTCCATGAGTCTGGGAAGTTAACTGCCAGAGAAAGAATAGGTCTTCTTATTGATAAAAATACATTTATAGAACTCGATAAATTTGCAGTCCATAAATGTACTGACTTTGGAATGGAAAAAAAGAAATTTTTAGGCGATGGTGTCATAACAGGTCATGGAAAGATAGATGGCAGACAGGTTTTTGTTTTTGCACAGGATTTTACAGTGTTTGGCGGCTCACTGGGACTGGTTCATGCAAAGAAAATAACTAAACTAATGGATATGGCTCTTCAGGTAGGAGCTCCCGTTGTAGGGCTAAATGATTCAGGCGGCGCAAGAATTCAGGAAGGAGTAGAAAGCCTTGGCGGTTATGCTGATATATTCTTAAGAAATGTACTTTCTTCTGGCGTAATACCTCAGATTTCTGCCGTAATGGGCCCTTGTGCAGGCGGCGCTGTATATTCCCCGGCTATAACTGATTTTATTATAATGGTGAAAAATACAAGCTACATGTTTATAACCGGTCCTGAAGTAATAAAAACCGTTACACATGAAGAGGTAGATAGAGAAGAGCTAGGAGGAGCAGACGTTCATAACTCAAAAAGCGGAGTAGCGCATTTTTCAGTAGAGGATGACAAGGACTGTATTCTCTATATAAAAGAGCTACTGAGTTTCCTTCCTTCTAACAACATGGAAGACCCACCTTCTATACCCTGTGATGATCCTGTAGACAGGAAAGAACTATCTCTTAGAGATATAGTGCCCGATAATGCCAATAAACCCTACGACATTAAAGATGTAATAACAAAGGTTGTAGATAATGAATATTTTTTTGAAGTTCATGAACATTATGCCCAGAACATAGTAGTAGGGTTTGCAAGAATGAATGGTAAGGTAGTTGGAATAGTTGGTAATCAGCCAAATGTGCTTGCTGGTTGTCTTGATATAGACGCATCAATCAAAGGCGCAAGGTTTGTCAGATTTTGTGACTGTTTTAATATCCCCCTTCTAACATTTGTTGATGTGCCGGGATTTCTACCTGGAACTTTTCAGGAATGGAATGGAATAATTAAGCACGGCGCAAAACTTCTCTATGCATACTGCGAGGCCACTGTGCCAAGAATTACTGTAATTACAAGAAAAGCATATGGCGGTGCTTATGATGTAATGTCCTCCAAACATATAAGGGGTGATTTTAATTTCGCATATCCTACTGCTGAAATTGCCGTAATGGGGTCGGAGGGAGCTGTAAATATCATATTAAGGGCAGAGATTGCTGGTGCAGATGATCCCGATGCTGAAAGGCTGAGACTTACTAATGAGTATAAAGATAATTTTGCAAATCCTTACAAGGCTGCAGAACTTGGCTACATTGATGAAGTGATTCTTCCTGAAGATACAAGGTCACGGGTTATAGGTGCATTCGAACTATTAGAAGGGAAGAGGCAAACAAATCCGCCTAAAAAACATGGCAACATCCCACTGTGATTTTAAAAGGAACTGCGAATGTTTAAAAAAGTATTAATAGCAAACAGAGGTGAAATAGCAGTAAGGATCATAAGAGCTTGCAAGGAGCTTGGTATAAGCACTGTAGCTGTTTACTCCGATGCAGACAGAAAGTCTCTTCATGTGCTTCTGGCAGACGAGGCTTATCATATAGGTCCTCCTCTTCCCAGTGAAAGCTACCTTGTAAAGGAAAAAATTATTGAGGCAGCAAAAAAGTCAGGCGCAGAGGCTATACATCCCGGGTTTGGATTCCTTTCCGAAAATGATAGCTTTGCAGACCTTTGTGAGAAAGAAGGAATTGTATTTATCGGCCCGACTGCTGAGGCAATAAAGCTTATGGGTGATAAAATTACAGCAAAAAAAATTGCACAACAAGCTAAAGTCCCCTTGGTTTCGGGTTCTGATGGAGCTGTTACAGATGTAGAAGCAAGCGTAGTAGCAGAAAAAATTGGTTATCCGGTAATGATTAAAGCTTCAGCTGGCGGAGGCGGGAAAGGCATGAGGCTTGTGAGGAATAAAGACGATTTTGAGAGTTTACTTCGCATGGCAAGAAGTGAAGCAAGGTCGGCATTCGGTGATGATTCTGTATATGTAGAGAAATTTGTAGAAAACCCTAGGCATATCGAAATTCAAATCATTGCAGACTCCCATGGCAAAGTACTTCATCTCTTTGAGCGTGAATGCTCTATACAAAGAAGACACCAAAAAGTGATAGAAGAGGCTCCATCTGCGGCTATAAGTGCTAAAACCAGAAAAAAGATGGGAGAGGTTGCCGTGAAAATTGCAAGTGCAGTTAATTACAGAGGCGCTGGTACCGTAGAATTCATAATGGATCAAAAGCAGAACTTCTATTTTTTAGAAATGAATACCAGAATCCAGGTTGAGCATCCTGTAACAGAAATGATAACAGGACTTGATATTGTGAAGTGGATGATAAAAATTGCCGCTGGAGAAAAACTCCCCTTTAAACAAAACAACATACATATGAGTGGACACGCTCTTGAATGCAGGGTATATGCAGAAGACCCTGAGGCTAATTTCATTCCATCACCGGGTATTTTAGAATATGTAAAACTCCCAAGCGGCCCTGGAATAAGAGACGATTCATGTATTTATAGCGGTTATGAAGTTACTTCTTACTATGATCCTATGCTGTCAAAGCTCATTGTCTGGGGAGAAACCAGAGATGACGCAATAAATAAAATGCTCTCTGCGCTCCGGGAATATATAGTTCTTGGCGTAAAAACCAATATTGGTTTTTTAATCAGAGTTATGAAAGATGAAAACTTTAAAAAAGTAAATTTTGATACTGGATTTATAGAAAAATATCCGCAATTACTCAGTCCTACCTCAGAAGAATTGGACTTACCGTTAATTGCAGCAGGGTTAGCAATAGAGACTATGGATGCACAAAACAATAACAAATCTTCCAAACCAAACTCTAAATGGAAATCTCATGCAAGAAAACTTGGTGTCTCGAGGAATTACATGCTATGACATATTCATTTAAACACAAAAATAAAATCTATAAACTATCCTTTGAAGATGAAGGTGACAGACTCGTTGTAGAATTAGAGGGTTCTAAAAAACCAATCGAATATAAAAAAATTGATGATTATCTTTATTCAATAATAATCAGTGGTAAATCTCACAGTCTGGCTGTACTGAAAAAAGGTAAAGAAATACAGATTTTTTTCCAGGGTGACCTATTTAACTTTGAAGCAGTATCGGAAATAGAACAAGCACGGGGCGGACATGCCGCTTCAGGGGCAAACCAAATATCTGCTCCCATGCCAAGCAGGATTGTTAAAGTACTTAAAGAAAAAGGTGAGCAGGTTGAGCAGGGAGAAGGAGTAATTGTCGTTGAAGCAATG
>SMWS01000029.1 GCA_004356685.1 Deltaproteobacteria bacterium | reverse complement strand
TGACACATATTGTTAATTAAATGAAAAATCTTATTACAAAATTTGTCATTTAATAGTCTTTAAAAAGCAATTTCTATACCATCTATATTATATCATTATTATATCATTTTATTATATAGTATGTCTAGTGAAAATAATACCATAAAACCCTAATATAATTCCATTTATTAATATACATTAAGATTAAATACCGAGAGTTATTATAAATTAATTCGGAATCTATTACCTATTTTAACTATTAAAGCGAATTTGATTCCTTATAATTAATGATTAGTATAAATTGAAAAAATTCTGATTTAGTAAATCCCTTATAAAAAATGCGAACGGTTAATCTTACTTTCTATTGTTTTATTATTGCTCTTATCCTAACTCCAATCACAAGCTTAACTGCATCTCCATCTTTATCTCTAAAAGGAATATCAGCTGTCGCTGTAAGAATTGACCATTTGCCTGACTTTGCTAAATCTGACGGGGTGAGTGAAATAGCTCTTAAGAAAAGCGCAGAACAACAATTAGCTGAAGCTCGAATAAAAGTGGTTGAGTATAAAGATTGGGAGAAAACGCTGGGAGGATCATATCTTTATATCAAAATTGTTCCAAGCAGGTCTTATTCAGGACAAAAATATGTTATCTTTACTGAAATTGAGTTGTATCAGTCAGTCATTCTTATAAAAGCGCAGATAGAGCAAAATAAGATTATTCATGGCAATACCTGGTCTGCCGGAAAACTTATGAACTGCGATTCCATTTCGGTTAATACATGCCTTTTAAACAGTCTGAATCAGTTGGTCGATATTTTTATAAAAGATTATAATAAAGTTAACTAAAGTAAGATTATATTCTCAACTTTTTGCAACGCGGAGAATTTCTTCAATATCGGTATATTTTAGTCTGGGTCTTCCAAGTTGCTGACCTCTCTCAATTTCAGACTGATCCACTTTTTGCCACTGCTTATAATTAATGAATTTATCGTTTCTTTCTTTTATTAAAGATTCAATTGACTGTGGCTCAACCACTTGAGGTTTATTGAATTTATTTGCAGCAATATCATCTATGATGCACTTTACAGTTTCACCTGAATCTGTTTTATTGGTTCCTATAACTCCGGTCGGCCCTCGTTTTATCCATCCTGTTGCATAAAGGCCTTCGATATGAATTTTATCTTTACCCAAGATTCTTCCTTTCTCATTTGATATTACCCCCCAGTCCTCATTAAATGGTACATCTGGTAGCGGAACACCACGGTAGCCGATTGATCTGAATACAAGGCCCACGTCTAATTCTATTTTTTCATTTGTCGACCTGGGCCTGATGGAGCCGTCAGGGGACTTGTAAAGTTCGTTGCGGGTTAACTTTATAGAGTTAATTGAATTATCATCGCTGCCAGCTATTTCTATTGGCGATAATAAAAACCTTATATGTAGTTTTTTATTTTTATTTGTTTCTTTATTTGATGAGAATTCTTTAAGAAGTTCTAATTTTCTATTAGTCTGTTTATCTTCATTTTCTTCTAAAAAGTTTTTAGTTATTAGATCGGGTTCAATTTCTTCATTATCCAAGATCAAATCTGCATTTTCCAGGTTGCCAAGCTCTTTTAATTCCGGATTTGTAAAAGCAGCCTGTGCAGGACCTCTTCTGCCTATCATATAAACTTCTTTAACATTACTTTTAGCTAATTTTTCCAATGCATAATCTGAAATATCGGTTTTACGCAGTTCTTGCTCACTAAGGCAAAATATCCTTGCAACATCAACTGCTACATTTCCCACTCCTATAATTGCAACTGTTTCTTTACTTAGATCGAATTCTCTTTCCTTGTAATCGGGGTGTCCATTGTACCAGGCAACAAATTCAGTAGCAGTATGAGAGCCCTTTAGGTCTTCACCGGGGATATTCATTGTTCTATCTGTTTGAGCGCCAGTGGCAAAGATTATTATGTGATAATGCTTTTTTAGATCCTCCAATTTAATATCTTTACCAAATTCAACATAGCCAAAAAACCTGAAATTTGGATTTTGGGCAATTTTATCGAATACTCTTGTGACAGTTTTAATTTTTTGGTGGTCAGGGGCTACACCCAATCTTACGAGTCCAAACGGTGTAGGCAGGCGGTCGTACATATCAATATGAAAAGTATGTTCTTTATTTTTGAAAAGATGGTCGGCTGCATAAAAACCTGCAGGCCCCGATCCTATTATTGCCACATTATATTTTGTATTGGCAGTGTTTGCGTCGTTCATTTAATTGCACTAAATTTTATATTAATTTTGTCATCTGTAAGATATTGTTATTATTTAAAAAATAAGGGCACTTAATATACTTAAAGTTTAATAATAGTACAGTCCAATAATTATATTTCTATAATATAAATTATAGGCCGATTATCTGATTTATAGAGGAGATAAAAATGTTAGAAAGATGGTTTGTCTTGGCTTTACTTGCAACTACTCTTTTTGCCCTGGGAAGCTTCTTTGGCAAGATCGCTTCAGACAGCGATATTCCCTTTAGAGTCTACTTTTTTGAAGGCATGGGAACTATCACTGTATTGTGTATGATTATACTGTTAAAAAGAAATGAAATATTTAGCGGTTTTGCACTAAATATACCGGCTCTGCTTATGGGGCTTAGCTGGGGAATTGGCACAGTTCTTTTTATTATAGTTCTTAAGGATGCAAAGCTTTCGGTAATAGTTCCTCTAACTGGTCTTTATCCTGCTATTACCGTGATTCTCGCATTTGTATTTTTGGGTGAGAGACTGGGAGTCAGGGAAGTTGCTGGTGTAAGTTTAGCGGTAGTATCTGCTGTGTTGCTTGCGAAATAAAATATAATATAATAAGTGTACCATCTTAATCTACAGATAAATTTTTATGCAAAATATTAGAACTATTGATAGAGCGGACTTCCATCTGAAAGTTGTCCAGGAGATAGGCGATCTTATTAACCGTACATCTGGTCTTAGTAATATTCTAGATCAGGTTGTAAATAAGATTGGAGACGCGCTGAATTTTGATATTGTTTCTGTATATCTATGGGACGGAGATAAAGAACAGTTAGTTTTAAAGGCAACCAGAGGGCTAAAAGTAAATCTGCAAAACCCTATAACACTCAAATCGTCTGAGGGACTGACAGGTTATGTATTTACGTCTAAAAGACCGCTAATTGCTATGCCTGCTTCAGAACACCCCTATTATAAATATTTCCCAGAAATTGGGGAAGAAGAATATGAAAGTTATATTGGACTGCCAATTCAGCTGCAGAATAGATTTATGGGAGTGCTTGTAGCTCAAACAAATGAACGAAGGCTGATTCATCCTTCCGAAGAATCTTTTTTTCAAATTATATCAAACAGACTCGCAGCGCTACTGGAAGTTGCCGATAGTCTTGAAAGATTAAAACCGCCTAGTTCTAAGAAAAGGATAAGAGTAACTCTTCAGGGAAAAGGAGTATCATCGGGTTTTGCTGTCGGCAATGTTTATATATTTAAAGGTTTATACGATCAGTATAACCCTGATGACATACCCAAAGGTACAATTGAAGAGGAATGCGAAAAGATGGTAAATGCTTTTATAAGCGTTAAAAAAGATCTGGATTCTTTAATTAATGAGCTAAAAACTAAACATATACTGACAGAAAGTGAAATAAATATTTTTGAAACTCACCTGCTTATTCTCAATGACTCAAGCTTTAAAAATAAGATTCTTGAAAAAATAAATAAGAAAAAAGTTTCTGCTGAAAGAGCTCTTATTGATACTGTTGAAGATGTTGCTAAGCATTTTGAAAACCTGACGGATATATATTTTAAGGAGAGGGCGGGTGATTTTAGAGATATTGGGCAAAGGGTATTGCAGTATCTAATAGAGACAAAAACAAATGGAACCATTGAATCTGAAGTTAAGAATGGGTCAATACTCGTTGCCAGGGATATAGGCCCATCGTTTATTTCTATGCTCTATAAAAATAAGATAGCGGCAATAGTTACAGAAAAGGGCGGAGAAACATCACATCTTGTAATTTTAGCTAAATCTCTTGGCATACCCGCTGTCGTTGGTATAGAAAATATATGTGATCTCTTAAATACGGGTGAAAAAATTATTGTAGACGGAAAGACCGGATTTGTAATTACCCAGCCATCCCGTGATCTGATTAAACAATATCAGAGCAAGTTTTCAAAATTTGAGAAACTAAGAGATTTTATAGAAAAGGAAAGTTTAAAAGATACAAATAAAGATATTGCACTTAAGCTTACGGCAAATATAGGGTTTCCAATTGATGTATCGCTTGCCGGCCAGTACGGACTACAAGATGTTGGACTTTTCAGAACAGAGTTTGCATTTTCTCAGTTTGATAAATGGCCTGAATTAAAAGAGCAAGTAGATATTTATGACAAAGTGGCAGAAAAATTTAAGGGTTATATAACAGTGAGAACTCTTGATGTTGGAGCCGACAAACTGCTTCCTTATCTAAAATTTCCTGATGAAGAAAATCCTCTTCTGGGCCTGAGAGCGATAAGATTTTCCATGGAATACTTAGAAACTTTTGAGGATCAGATTAAGGCAATACTTCTTGCCGGCACAAGAGGGCATAAATTTAGAATACTGCTTCCGATGATTACAAATATTTGGGAAGTAGAAACAGCAAAAGAGCTAATAGAGCAAATCGGAGATGAGCTTGGAGTAAACAAAACCGAGCTTCCGCCTCTGGGTATGATGATAGAAGTGCCCGGACTCATATATCAGCTTGAAGACTACAGGCATCTTGTGGATTTTATTTCTATTGGTACAAATGACCTTATTCAATATCTACTGGCAGTGGATCGTAATTCCAATGAAGTAGGGCACCTGTATTCGAGTTTCCACCCATCTGTCATTAGAATGCTATACGATCTATTTAGAAAAACTGAGCATATGCATATGGAAATATCGCTCTGTGGCGAGATTGCAGGATCGATTTCAGGATCTTTAATATTGCTTTCTTTAGGGTACAGAGTCCTTAGTGTTTCACCAACAAGAGCCCCTGTAATAAGATATCTGGTAAATAATATAGATATAGCTTTATTGGAAGATATCAAAAAGCATATATTGTTTGAAAAAAAGGCAAAAGAGATTGAAGCCTATCTAAACGAAGTAATTGAAAGCATATATCCTTCACTAAGTGAACTCTATTAGATTTAAAAGTAGTGTTTCTGAAAATTAAAGTACAATTGATTCCTTTAAATTAAGCTAATAAACAAATAAGTCTTAAAAAAAAATAGTCTGATTATAAAATTATTCACTACCCACAAGGTACATAAATTATTTTCATATTAATATCTCAAATTAAAATTGACTAATAAACATATCATACTTTTTTTTCTAACTTTAATCACTACACTTATTACCGGATACTCTTTTGAGGGAACTATAACCGGAGCCGTTCTCTTTTCACTGTCGCTGCTGCTTATTTTGGGTACTCATGAGATGGGTCATTATTATTATGGCAAAAAATATGGTGAAGATATAAGCCTGCCTTATTTTATTCCCGCACCGCCTGTAGTTTCCATCATTGGTACTTTCGGGGCTTTTATAAGAATTAAATCACAAATAAAATCCAAAAAAGCCCTTTTTGATATAGGTATTGCCGGTCCTATAGCAGGGGTATTAGTTGCAGTTCCAGTGATCATAATTGGACTAAGCTTATCCAAGGTAGTAGAAATAGATCAGTTAAATAATAGCCCCGGTTTATTAATTATTACCGGGGATACTCTAATTTTTAAGGCGCTAACATTGCTTACTCTTCCAAATCTTCCTGGGGGCTATGAGTACATGCTCCACCCCATGGCTTTTGCAGGGTGGGTGGGACTATTTGTAACAGCGCTAAACTTAATACCATGCGGACAGCTTGATGGTGGACATATATTATACAGCCTATTTTCTAAGAAACTTCACGCTTACATTTCGAAGATAATGGTAGTAATGCTTATTATTCTTGGAGTCGGTACAAATGAAATAATAGTGTTAGGGGATAAATATTTTTCACTGCTGCAGATATTTCCTACTGTAGCTAACATTTCATTTGAGGGATGGCTTGGATGGCTAATATGGGCTTTTTTACTAACAGTACTTGGAACAAATCATCCACCAACAGTGTTGGATGATTTAAAAGTTATTGACAACAAAAGAAAGATATTAGCTTTGGTTGCAGTTATGTTATTTATAGGTTCATTTACTCCTGTACCACTAACTATTAAGCAAGTATTGCCTTAATTTTCATCTCGCTAATTTTGATTCAATATTAAATAGATTTGACAAATTAAGCGCCTTTTGATAGTTTGGTTAGGTTATTTGCTAGAATATTGAACTTTTTATTCTTACAAATTGTATACAATCACATGAAGGAGGTCTAATCTGTGTCAAAAGATACATTAACAATCACTGATAATAGAACTGGTAAAACTTATGAAGTTCCTATTACTAACGATACCATTAAGGCAATGGATTTAAGGCAAATCAAAGTCAACGATGATGATTTTGGTATGATGAGTTATGATCCTGCTTACAGTAATACAGCACATTGTACAAGCCGCGTTGCTTTTATTGATGGTGACAAAGGGATACTTATATACAGGGGTTATCCAATTGAAGTTCTTGCTGAAAAGAGTAATTATTTAGAAGTTGCATATTTATTGTTAAATGGCGAATTGCCAAATAAAAAACAGTACGATGATTGGGAACATAATATTACTCACCATACTTATGTACATGAGAACATTAAACGATTCATAGGTGGATTCAGATACGATGCTCACCCAATGGGTATGCTCCTGAGCACTGTTGCCGCGCTTTCCACTTTCTATCCCGAAGCTAAGGATATTTTCAACGAAGATGTAAGAGAAATCCAGATACAAAGACTAATTTCTAAAATGCCAACTCTTGCAGCTTTTTCATACCGTCACACAATGGGACTTCCATATGTTTATCCTGACAATGGTTTGAGTTACGCAGGTAATTTCCTAAATATGATGTTCAACATTGCTCAGAAAGAATATAAGCCAAATCCTGCAATCGAAAAAGCAATAGATGTATTGTTTATACTTCATGCAGACCACGAGCAAAATTGCAGCACAGCCGCTATGAGAAATGTTGGAAGTTCTCAACCAGACCCTTATTCGGCAACAGCAGCAGCTATCGCCGCTTTGTACGGCCCGCTTCATGGCGGCGCCAATGAAGGGGTACTTCAGATGCTGGCTGAAATAGGCTCCAAAGATAAGATACCCCAGTATATTGATAGAGCTAAGAAGGGAGAGTTCAGGTTAATGGGCTTTGGGCACCGGATTTACAAGTCACATGATCCCAGAGCACAAATAATAAAAAAAATTGCACATAAAGTATTTGAGGTTACAGGTGAAAACCCATTGCTCGAGATAGCGCTTGAGCTTGAAAAAATAGCTCTTGAAGACGAATATTTTGTAAAAAGAAAGCTTTATCCCAATGTTGATTTTTATTCCGGTCTGATATACCAGAGTATGGGGCTGCCTGTGAGTATGTTTACTGTTCTCTTTGCAATTGCCAGGACGAGCGGCTGGCTTGCCCAGTGGAAGGAATTCTTGAATGATCCTGAGAGTAGAATTGCAAGACCAAGGCAGATATACCTGGGTGAAATGAACAAGAAATTTGTTCCAATAGGTAAGAGGAAATAAGTATAGATTATTAACCGTCAGAGAAGAGTTTGTTTATAAGCGAGTTATAATAATAATCTATATAGTATTCTAAATTAGTTATAAAGATTGATAAAAGTTTTTCTTTTAAAACGAGCGGGTCTGTATTTGATGCAGACTCGTTTTTTTTTGTCAGATCCTTTAAAAATTTCTCACAATCTTCTCTAAGAGATTCTTCCAACTGTTTACCTTTATCATTTACTATGGCATCAATTAGAGCCTCGTCCTGAACATCATATTTTTTAGATTCAACTATCTTAACTACATCAGATTCTGTAACTATGTTATAAAGGTCCGGGAGCTGAGATATAGAAACTGAAAATATTTCATATAGCCTTTTTGTGTGCATAAATGTAAGGTTAATAAAAATAATGCTTTAGTAAAGTGTGTGTATGAAAATAAACAGCTTTGCGCATGCTGTCATTGCGAGGAACGAAGTGACGTGGTAATCCCAGGAACAAGCAGATGATTAGAATAATAACGACACAACAAAACTCTGACCCCGTCTTGATTAGTGAAAGGAACTAAAAAACACCCCATACTTTGTCTTTATACAAAGTATACAAAAATCACTACCCACAACTGTCATTGCGAAGCTCACGTAGTGAGCTGTGGCAATCTCGTTTTTGAAAATGTGATATAATGGTAATGCATGAACAAAGTCTATTTTGTTTATGTTATTACAAATAAACAACACATCGTGCTGTATACTGGAGTTACTAATAATTTAATAAAGCGTGTCTACGGACATAAAAATAAAGTGGTCAAAGGCTTTTCAGAAAAATACAATGTAAACAAATTAGTTTATTACGCGGTGTTTGAATCTATCTAGACTACAATTTCAAGAGAAAAACAGATTAAAGCAGGTAGGAGAAAAAGGAAACTGGAATTGATTAATAAGTTTAATAAAGAATGGAATGATCTATACGATGAAATATTGTGATAGCTAATATATGAAGAAAAAACGAGATTGCCACGTCGCACCGCTCCTCGCAATGACAGGGTAGGGAGGTATGGTATTAAAAGAGAATAAACTTTTTTGCTTAACGAAAATATTTATGATTTTCTTCACGCGATTGTAATAAGGCCGGAAAAAATAAAAAACAGATATATTGCTATTGTGTAAAAGCTGCGAAAATTCTAAGTCTGCTGGCTTTGCTGCTTCTCGTTAATTATTCTAATCCACTTAAGAGCAGATCTTTTATTCAGGTGCCAGTCGGCAAGCACAGTCGGGTTTCTTTCAGCCAAAACCTCATATAAAACAGTCTTGGCCTGCTCATACTGTTTTTGTTTGAAGAGATTTTTTGCAAGGAAAATTTTTGTGCTCGTTAGATGAGGATCTAATAATAATGATTTTCTTATAAGTATTTCTGCCTCTTTTACATCACCACCCATAATACCTGGAATTGAGTTTAGTACTGCGCCCTTCATTGCTATACCTTCTGTATGATTAGGATCTAGCTCGAGTACTTTGTTAATGCCTTTTTTAATTCTCCTAACTAAGAAATATGATCCAATTATTCCTTTGGATTTTGCAAGAGATGCTTCATTGGCAACATAATAAAAATAGGTATCCGGGTTTGAAGGGTCTACTTTTATTGCTTTTTGTGCAATCTCTGATCCTTTTTTGAATCTATCCCATTTCACGGGTGAACTGTTATCTCTTAAATAATGACCATAAGTCAGCCATATTCGAGAGAGAAATATTAATGCGTCGCAGTTGTTCGGATCTTCTAATAAAATATTGTTAATAATATCTATAGATTTTTGAAAATTTTCCGGGTTTTTATAATATTGAAAGAATACTGTTTGAGCTTGCAGCAGGCCGTCATCTTGAGGCTGTTGAGGCTCTACTACATTAACCTGTTCCATTTCAGGTGTCTTGATAACTTCGGTCTCGGCGGTCTTAACTTCTTCAATTTCAGCAGTATTAACAGATTCATTCTCAGGAGTCTTTACTACTTCAATTTCGCCTTTTGTGGTCTCAATATCTTCAATTTCGGGAGTCTTAACTATCGCAGTTTTAGAGGTCTTATTAACTTCTATTTCAGGCTCTGCAGACCTGGAGATCAAAGGAAATGAAATAATTACAACAATAAAATAAATGAATGATAACAATACTTTAGTTTTCATAGTTTAGAACTTACATTAACTAAATCTTTAGTTTATTAATATTTTCCAATAAAAGCGATATTAACTTTATAGTATTACTTATATCCTCTTTATATGCAAGACAGTTGGGGCTGTGAAGGTACCGAGTAGGTACAGACACCACTGCCGCTCTGCTGCCTTTTCCTGTAACCTGCATTGCTGTTGCATTCGTACTACCCGCTTTTTTAACAGTAATCTGATAAGGAATATTCTTTTTTTCTGCAAGCTCTGTGATAAAAAAACTAAATTTCCTGTCAGCCACTAAAAACCTGTCCAAGAGTCTTATCTCAGGTCCTTGCTGAGCTCTAGCAAGAGTTTTATCATCGGGAACTCCTGGAATGTTCATCGATACTGTGCCTTCCAGTGCCACAACAAAATCCGGTTCATATACAGGGGTAATTATTCTTGCTCCTCTAAGCCCTGCTTCTTCTTGAACTGTTGCAGTCACATAAAGGTCACAATTTATTTTTTTAGTATTCTTTAGCGCTTCTAAAAAGACAAATAAACCAACCCTGTCATCTATAGCTTTTGATATTATAGCATCTTCTGTTTCTTCAAATGGATAGCAAAATGAAACTAAATCTCCTACTTTGACGAGTTTTTTTACCTTTTCACCGGACAGCCCTAAATCTACAATGCAGTCTTCTACCTGGGGCACCTCCAAGTTGTTACCATTTTTGCTGATATGGGGTGGTATGGAAGCTACAACACCAGTCAGGTCTCTTTTCCCGTGGACTTTAAGCCTCTGAGCATAGAAAACTCTCGGATCCATGCCGCCAAGCGGGGTGAGTTTTAAAAACCCATTTTTATCTATGTGATGCACCATAAAACCCACTTCATCCATATGTGCATCGAGTACGAGTTTGGGACCTTTTCCGGGGATGTGGGCAATAACGTTTCCAAGACAGTCTATAGTTATTTCGGAAGTAAACTTCTTTAGATGACTTACTATTATTTTTTGTAATTTTTCCTCTGCACCCGGCAGCGCAGCTGTCTGGCAGAGTTCTTTTAAAAGATCGATTTGCATTTTCGCGCTTGATTATACCAATTTTTAAAAAGATTCCAATTAACATTAATTTACAACTGGATGTCAACAAACAGCGAATGTGTTTATACAAATATAAATTTTATTATTACAAATAATTTGTTATTAGTAATAAAAAGAGTATTGGTGCATTATAGACTTAGTGATATAATCATAAAAAGTATAATTCTTAAAGTATAATTCTTATTGTTATAAATTAATACTTTTTCATAAATAAAAGCATGATTTCAGGATGAAGGAGAATGGTATGCTTAAGTTTTTGTTTTATACAAAGGGGGATGTGTCTACATTATTTGCAAGATTGTTTCTGGGCATCGTAATACT